>NZ_ASZW01000028.1:0-11707 GCF_000468215.1 Arthrobacter sp. CAL618
CCGAGGTGATGATCATCCAGTCCGTGGCTGGCGGCTAGCCGGATACACCGATGGATTCACTTGATGAGGCAGTGGCGGCGTTGGGTCAACCCGAGCGTGAGTGCCTGGAACGGCTTATCGCTGTCGCTCGCGCAGCGGCACCCGACGCCGTCGCCGGGGTGAGCTACGGAATACCTGTATTGAAAGTCGGGGGCAAACCGCTGATCGGTGTCACGGCCAGCGCCCGGCACCTTGCGGTCCACCCCTTCTCACCGGCAGTAGTCGACCAGGTCCGGGGAAGGCTCGGCGACTATTCACTTTCCACCGGCACGATCAGGTTCACGCCGGAACACCCCCTTCCGGCGACGGTAGTTGTTGAGATTGTGCGGGCACGGCGAGCTGAGATCACGGGTTCCGCCTAATTTGGGGTTGCTCACGGTAATCCACGGCGGCCTGGTCTACGCTTTGCAGGTACCTGTAACACCAACAAGGAGCCCTACCGCCGATGGCTATGACTTCAGGCCCAACCAGCCGGATCGGCGATAAGTTTCGCGCTGCGGGCGATGCCCTGCGCACGCAGCTCTGGCCGCTGCCGGTCTTTGCCGTGCTGGTGGCAATCGGACTGGGTGTGTGGCTCCCTCTCCTGGATGCCGCGATTGGCGAGGACATGCCGTCGGCGGTTTCCTATCTCCTCATCAACGGTGGTCCCGATGCTGGCCGTGCCATCCTTGAGGCGACGGCCGGTTCGCTGATCACTGCGACGTCATTGACCTTCTCCCTGACGGTCGTAACGCTGCAACTGGCCAGCAGCCAGTTTTCTCCGCGGCTCCTGAGAACCTTCACCGGGGACCGGGTGGTGCACGCGACGCTGGCCCTGTTCCTGGGCACCTTCGCCTATGCGCTGACCGTCCTGCGGACAGTTCGTTCCGGTGAGGACGGCGAGGAAGCGTTTGTTCCACACATTGCGGTGACTTTCGCCTTCCTTCTTGCGATTGCCAGCGTCATCGGGCTGGTGTTTTTCCTGGCCCATCTGGCCCGGGAAATCAGAGTGGAAACGATTATGCGTAAGGTCCACGGCGAAACGGCGGCGACCGTTGAACGGGTATTCCCCGATCGACGGGGTTCAGCAAGCCCGGTGCTGCCGGTAGCGCCAGACTCCGCGGCCCTGATAGTCGCGGCGAAGTCCGGGTTCCTGACCGGGGTTGATGAGGAACGGATCCTTGCCGCAGCGGTGAAGCACCATGCGATCGTGAGAGTTGATTGCCGCGTCGGTTCGTCCCTTGTGAAAGGCGTACCCATGGCCGTCGGTTGGGCGCGCAGCGGGGAGCCGAGTATGGATGATGAGGCACTGAAGGCATTCCGCCACGACGTGGTAGCCGCTTTCAACTACGGATTCGAACGGACCGCGGTGCAGGATGTCGCCTTCGGGTTCCGACAGCTTATTGATGTGGCGGCCAAGGCCTTATCGCCCGGCATCAACGACCCAACAACCGCGATCCACGTGCTTGGGCACACTTCAGCGCTGTTGTGTGATCTCACGCAGCGGGAGCTGGGAGAGCGCGTACTGCGCGACGACGACGGGTTGGTTCGGGTCATTCTCCACCGCCCCGACTTCGCCGCGTTCCTGAACATCACCCTCGACCAGCCAGTGCTTTACGGGAGTTCCGACCCGGCGGTGGTTGATCGGGTCCTGAGTCTGCTGCAGGAGGTCGCCTGGCACGCGGCTGATGAGGACAAGCCGGCGGTCCGCGAACAGCTACAGCGAGTCGCTGCAGCTATCCGGCAGGAATCGCACCCGCCGGCAGTGCAGGAACACCTGCAGGGCCGGCTGGACGAGGTGAACCAGGCCCTTGACGGCGTCTGGTCACCACGCGGCCCGGTGGCAGGCGGCCGGGTCTGATCACCAGGGTCCGGTAATCCGGTCAGAACCCGCCGCCGCCACCGTCCACAGCCATGTTGTTGAACCGGGAATAGTGGCCCTGAAACCCGACCACTATGGTTTTGGTGGGGCCGTTACGGTGCTTGGCGACGATCACGTCGGCCTCACCGGCCCGGGGGGATTCCTTGTCGTAGACGTCATCGCGATGCAGGAGGATCACCATGTCGGCGTCCTGCTCGATCGAACCACTCTCGCGAAGGTCGGAAACCATCGGGCGCTTGTCGGTGCGCTGCTCGGAGCCACGGTTCAGCTGGGAGAGTGCCACCACCGGTACGTTCAGCTCCTTGGCAAGCAGCTTCAGCGCACGGGAGAACTCGGAGACCTCCTGCTGACGCGACTCGACCCGCTTGCCCGATGACATCAGCTGCAGGTAGTCGAGGACCACCAGTTTCAGGTCATGGCGCTGCTTAAGCCGCCGGCACTTCGCCCTGATTTCCATCAGGGACATATTGGGGCTGTCATCGATGAAGAGCGGCGCATCGTTCATCCGCCCCATGGTGGTGGCGATCTTGCCCCACTGTTCGTCCTTGATCGTGCCCTTGCGCAGGTCCTGCAGCCCGATGGTGGCTTCGGCTGACAACAGGCGCATGGCAATCTCGTTGCGCCCCATTTCCAGGGAAAAGAAGACGGTGGTCATGTTGTGCTTGATCGCTGCGGAGCGAGCCCAATCCAGGGCGAAGGTCGACTTACCCATCGCGGGCCGCGCCGCCACCACAATCATCTGTCCGCCATGGAGGCCCTGGGTTAGTTCATCCAGTTCAAAAAAGCCGGTCGGGACCCCGGTCATACCCTCACCGCGGTGTCCGGCCGATTCAATCTCGTCGACGGTGCTTTCGATGATGTCTTTCAGCGCGACATAGTCCTCGGCACTTCGCCGCTCGGCCACCGCATACACCTCGGCCTGGGCGGCGTTGACAATGTCATCCACCTCGCCGTCGTTGGAGTAACCCAGCTGCACAATTTTGGTCCCGGCATTCACGAGCCGCCGCAGCACTGCGCGTTCCCGCACAATCTCCGCGTAGAATCCGGCGTTCGCGGCCGTCGGGACTGACTGGATCAGCGTGTGAAGGTAGGCGGGTCCTCCGATGCGGGAAATTTCGCCGCGTTTTGTCAGCTCATCGGAGACGGTGACGGCGTCGGCGGGTTCCCCGCGGCCATAGAGATCAATCACGGCCTCGTAGATGCTTTCGTGGGCCGGACGATAGAAGTCCACCCCGCGCAGTACCTCGACGCAGTCGGCGATGGCGTCCTTGGACAGCATCATTCCGCCGAGAACTGACTGCTCAGCAACCAGGTCCTGAGGCGGGGTTCGGGTGAACTCCGGGGACCGGGTGTCCTCTGATGAATCAACGCGCGTGAGGGACACCGCTGCACTCTCTCTTCCAGTTACCTACCCCGGGAACCACTCCGACGGATCGTCGGGGGTGGTCGTATCCGGTCTGATAACTGAGTCTTATCACCCGGTACGGACAGTTTTAGCGTCTGGGATACTCCGCAACGGTAGTGCCGAAGCACCATCCTGCCAAGCGAGTAATCCACAGGCCCTGTGGATTGACTGTGGATTACGCGGCGTGTCTTGTGCACAGGATGGGGACAACAGTGTGGATAACTAAATACTTATCCACCCAATATGTCTCTGACAAGGCCAAACACCCTCCAGGACCTGTGGAGTAAATGTTTCAGTCACCCAACGTTCATCCACTACTTGCGTGTTGACAGATGCTCCCACAGCGCCTACGGGACGAGTTATTCACCAGCTATCCACAGCTTTGTGGGTTACCAGTGTGAGTCGGACCACAGATAGAACGACGTCCCACCGGCCTATATACCGGTCACCGCACCCGCATGCCGCGCTCACACCTGAAATATGACCCTTCCGGCATACTTCCACCAGCGATGTACCCCGAGCGGTGCGATACTTTGAGTGGACACCACCCCGGGGCGAAGGGAACAGGTCGATGGAACTACAGCTGATCAGCGCAGTGCTGCTCACAGCGCTCCTCCTGACCGGCGGGTTGATCAGTTACGTGGGTCGCCGTGATCGAGGGGCAGACCCGGCCTCCGGCCCGGCGCCCGGATCGTCTGGTGAATCGCACCACCGTCGGGCTGACATTGACTATCCCGCGCCGCGGCCGGGGACTGGGCAACGGACCGCATCACTTCCTACCGATTCGAAAACCCGCCAGGCTCACGACGCACCATGGCTCCACCCAACGGTCGTCGCCGGCCCGCTGGGGCCCGGGCAGTCGGGGAATGAGGATGACGGCGTGCTGGCTACCCGGCAGGCTCTCGCGGCCAACCAGGCGGCCATGAGCGATCCACGCGTCAGCACCCTGGACCGGGTGCAGGCGCTGATGAGCAGCCCCGCCTTCGCCCTGCACCTGCAGGGCCTGGGGCTGGAACAGGCCGGAGTGCCACCCGGTGGGCCGACCGAGGACGACAAAAGGGACCCCCGCGGTAAGCGGGAGCCCCTGGAGCCGTCCTGAATGATGCGTGCCGGAACTAGCTGGCGACAACGTTCAGGTCGATAACTGCTGCGACATCGTCATGCAGCCGGACGTTCGCCTGGTAGGTGCCAACCGACTTGATGTGGGCGGGCAGTTCTACCTTGCGCTTGTCGATGGTGCCAAGGCCTGCGGCCTCGACTGCCTTCGCAACGTCGTCAGCCTTGACGGTGCCGAACAGGCGTCCGGACTCACCGGCCTTCACGGTCAGCTTGACCGGCTTGGCGGAGAGAGCAGCTGCCTGCTTCTGGGCGTCCTCGAGCGTGGAGTGCTCGCGAGCGAGGCGGGCAGCCTTGATCGACTCGACCTGCTTCTCGCCGCCCTTGGTCCAGGTGAGGGCGAAGCCGCGGGGCAGAAGAAAGTTACGTGCGTAACCGTTCTTTACCTCGACAATGTCGCCTGCAGCACCAAGACCGGTTACTTCATGGGTCAAAATGAGCTTTGCCATTGGGTTGGGTTCCTTTCCTTAACCGCGGCCTGCGCCGGAGTACGGCAGGAGGGCAACTTCACGGGCATTCTTGATTGCCTGCGCAATTTTGCGCTGCTCCTGAACGGTGACGCCGGTAACGCGGCGTGCACGGATCTTTCCGCGGTCTGAAATGAACTTACGCAGCAAAGCTACGTCCTTGTAGTCGATGACGGTGACGTCAGCGGCCTTCAAGGGATTGGACTTTGGTTTGGGCTTACGAAGTTCAGCCTTTGCCATCGTGGTGCTCCTTATGTCTGGTGGAGCCCGCAGAACGATTCTGCGGGATGGGAACTACTTGGCGGGTGGCCGCTGCCAACAGCGGAGCGGTCCTGCCGGTAAAGAAGGGTTAGAAGGGAGGCTCGGACGAATCCGGGCCGTTGCCCCAACCGGAGGAGTTACCTCCGGAGGAGTTGCCCCCAGCGGGTGCGCCCCATGGGTCATCAGCTGGCTGTTGCGCCTGCTGACCACCCTGCTGGCCGCCGCCCCAACCTGAGTTGGAGTTGTTTCCGCCGCCACTGTTCCCGCCGCTGTTGCCGCCGAAACCACCACCGCCGCCACCGCCTGAGCGCTGGGTGCGGGTGACCTTGGCTGACGCGTAGCGCAGGGATGGACCAATCTCGTCCACCTCAAGTTCCATGACGGTGCGCTTTTCGCCTTCTTTGGTGTCGTACGAGCGTGACTTGAGGCGGCCCTGAGCGACGACGCGGGTTCCCTTGGTCAGGGTCTCCGCAACGTTCTCTGCCGCTTCACGCCATACCGACGCACGGAGGAACAGCGTTTCGCCGTCCTTCCACTCGTTGGACTGGCGGTCGAAGGTCCGCGGCGTCGACGCAATGGTGAAATTTGCCACTGCTGAGCCTGACGGGGTGAAACGAAGTTCGGGATCGCTGGTGAGATTACCGACGACCGTAATTAGTGTCTCGCCTGCCATGGTGCCTCCTACTGTCACAGCCCACTGTGGTGGGCCTGTCCTAATCTGTGAAGCTAAGCCGAAATTATTCGGCTGAAACCTTCTGCTCCTCGGGACGGATGATCTTGGTACGCATGATCGTCTCGTTGAGGCTCAGCTGGCGGTCAAGCTCGGCAGCGATTGCTGGAGTGGCGGTGAAGTTGACTACAGCGTAGAAACCCTCAGCCTTTTTCTTGATTTCGTAGGCCAGGCGACGACGTCCCCACAGGTCTACCTTGTCTACGGTGCCGCCGCCGTTGCGGACGACATTCAGGAACTTCTCGAGCGAAGGCTCAACGGTACGTTCCTCGACATCGGGGTCGATGATTACCATCAATTCATATGCACGCATTTGTGAACCCACCTCCTCTGGGCTAAACGGTCACGGTCTTTCCGTAACAGGAGGTTCTATTTGCGTTGGCCTGCCTGACACCTGATTCCCAGTTCGGGCCGGTGCCAGCGCAGACTTACCAATGTTACCGGAGATTCGCCGGCCCACCGAACCGCGTGTGGATAACCGGTCCCCGGCTTCGTCGCTACCTGATGGAGGTGAAGAACAGTTCGGTGGCTGTGGCCAGGTGGTGCGGATCTTCAACGCCGCACAGTTCCCGGGCGGAGTGCATGGACAACAGTGGGGTCCCGACGTCGATCGTCCGGATCCCGAGCCGGGTGGCGGTCAGCGGACCAATGGTTGAGCCGCAGGGCATCACGTTGTTGGAGACAAACTCCTGATACGGTACCCGCGCTTCGCGGCACAGCCGGGCCCAATATGCGGCGCCTGGGGCATCGGTGGTGTAACGCTGGTTGGCGTTGATTTTCAGCAGCGGGCCACCACCGAGGATGGGGCGGTTCACGGGATCGTGGCGTTCGGCATAGTTGGGGTGCACCGCGTGACCGGCATCCGCTGAAACGCAGAACGAGGCGGCCAGCGCGCGCCGGCGTTCCTCGGACTCCGCTCCCAACCCACCCGAAATGCGGTGCAGTACATCCTCAAGGAAGGGCCCACTCGCCCCGGAGCGGGAGGCGCTGCCCACCTCCTCGTGGTCAAAGGCGGCGAGAACGGCGATCGGCCCATCCGGAGCCGCTGTGGCACCCGCCGCGATCAGGGCAACCAGTCCGGCGTGCACCGAAGAAAGGTTATCCAGCCGACCGGCGGCGAAGAACGCACCGTCCGCGCCGAAGACGCTGCCTGGCTGGGTGTCCGCGACGACGACGTCGTACCCGCCAACGTCCACCGGGGCAATCCCTGCTGAGTCGGCCAGAAGCGCGAGGAGGTCGGCGTCGCGTGGGTCGCCAACTCCCCAGACCGGATTCATATGCTGTTGCTTGTCCAGCGCGAGTCCGTCGTTGACTGCCCGATCGAGGTGGATCGCGAGTTGGGGGAACCGCAGCAGGGGGGCCGTGGACACCAGGTGCTCGACGCCGTCGTGGGTGACGAGCCTGCCCGCGAGCGCCAGCTCGCGATCCAGCCAGGAGTTGAGCAGCGGGCCACCGTAGACTTCGACGCCCGCCTGAAGCCAGCCGTGCCGACCGGTGGTGGGCTTGGGTTTCAGTTTGAAGCCCGGCGAATCGGTGTGGGCGCCCAGGATGCGGAACCCGGTGACGGGGGTGGCGTTGGCCGGGGTTACCCAGGCGATCAGGGCACCATCACGGACCACCAGGAATTTGCCCTCCCGTGCTGTCCACGTGTCGGCTTCCTGCAACCGGACAAACCCGGCGGCCTCCAGCCGGGCTGCGCCCTCAGCCGCGGCGTGGAAGCTGGAGGGTGAGGCACCAATGTAGGCGCCGAGATCGGTGATGTGCTGGAGGGCGGTCATGGAAGTGAGCCTACCAAGCTCAGTAGTCCTGTCCCTGGCTGGGGACCACCAGACCCGACTCGTAGGCGTAGACAACTGCCTGCACCCGGTCCCTGAGGTGAAGCTTGGTGAAAATCCGCCGCACATGGGTTTTCACGGTGGCTTCGGAGAGAAAGAACTTGTGGGCCAGTTCCGCATTGGAGAGTCCCTCGGCGATGGCCTCCAAAACCTCCCGTTCACGGGGGGTCAGGTCCTCCAGCAATGGATCGACGGGCCGTGGAGTCGCAAGGGGTGGCAGCGATCGCACGTAGGTTTCAAGGAGCCGGCGGGTCACCCGCGGAGCGACAACCGCGTCTCCGCTGGCAACCACCCGGACGGCATTCACCAGCTCATCGGGTCCCACATCCTTCAGGAGGAAAGCGGACGCTCCAGCCTGGAGGCCTGCGAAGGCGTACTCGTCCAGGTCAAAGGTGGTCAGGATGATGATGCGTGAACACGAACCAGACTGGGTGATCAGGCGGGTTGCCTCGATCCCGTCCATGATCGGCATTCTGACGTCCATCAACACGACGTCCGGCTTCAGGGCGGCCGCCATCCGCACTCCTTCGGCGCCGTTGGACGCTTCACCGACGATGACCACCCCGTCCTCACCCTCGAGGATGAGCCGGAACCCCATCCGCAGCAGCGGCTGGTCGTCAACCAGTAGGACCCTGATGGTCTCCCCGGCCAGCGTTTCGGGCACGGCTGTCTCGTTGAGCGCTAACCCCTCAGGCACTTCGGACACTTGGTGCTCCCCTGTTGGTGGATTGTTGCTCCTCGGGGATAACCAGTCGAGCGTCCACGACCCAGCCGCCGTCCGGGCCCGGACCGCAATCAACCGTCCCCGAATAGATGGCGGCGCGCTCCTGCATTCCAGCGATCCCCTGCCCGGAACCCACCGACACCACGGGCCCCATACTGCCGCGGCCGTCGTCGGACACCCTCACCCGGACCAGGGTTCCGGTGCGCGCAATAGCTACATCAACAGTCGTGACGCTCTTGCCGTACCGCAGGACGTTGGTCAGGGATTCCTGAATAATCCGGTAGATGGTCAGCTGGAAGGCTGGGTCCTCGGGCAATCCCGGACCCGAGAGTCCCAGTCGGATGGAGAGTCCCGCCGCCCGGAAGCCGTCAAGCAGTGTGGAAAGCGAGCCGGCCGCTGGGAGGGGTTCGCGGGGTGCGGCGTCGGGGTTTTCCCGCAGGACGCCGAGCACCCGGCGCATGTCGGCCAGGGCCGTGCGTCCGCTGGTCGAGAGCTCATCGAGGACCTCTCGGGCACGGTCCTGGTCCCGCTTCATCACGACGGCGGCGCCGTCGGAGAGGGCGATCATCACCGACAGGGAGTGCGCGACGACGTCGTGCATCTCCCGGGCAATGCGGTTGCGCTCGGTGGCGGACGCCAGTTCGGCGTTGCGGATGGCCCAGTCGCGGAGGGCTGTTTCATGCTCCCGATCCTTCCGGGTGGTAACCCCAAATCCGACGGCAAGGAAATACCACATGAGGACAAAGCCGGTCACGATCCAGATGAGGTATGGCGCCTCATCGACAAACAGTGCGTCGACAAACCAGAGGGGGGTGATCGTCAGCAGTGCTGCTCCGGCGAGCGCCCAGAGGGCGCTGCGGAAGGGATGCTGGACGGCCACAGCGTACAGAGCAAACCAGACGCCAAACCCGACACTCGCCTCACCGTCGGAGGCCATGAGGCTCGCCCATTCGAGTGCCATCAAAATGCCAAGGACAATCAGTGGGCGGTCCCGGCGCCAGAAGAGGACGATCCCTGCTGCAACGACGGGGATCAAGGCCAACCATCGATCGGCCAGCACGGTTCCGACGATCGCCTGTGGCAGGCTCGCGGCGAGGTAGAGGACTACTATCAGCGCGTCGGTTACCCGCGGGTGGCTCCTGAAATAGCGCCGGAACGGGCCTAGCCGTCGTGCATTGAGCTCAGTGAAGGAGGCGGCGGCCGTTCGCTCCGCCGCCCCCTCCACCGAGGCTTTTTCACTCATTGAGTGAGCCTATCGATCCGCTGTTGACCCGCTGGGTTACACGTCCCGCTTCTTGGTGACCAGCAAGGAGGCAACCAGCAGTACGAGGGCCCAGGCGCCCAGTACCAGCGCGCCCTGCCACTGGTTCAGTGCGCCGTCGGCGATGGTAATGGCCACCATCTGCTCCCCCGCGCTGCTGGGAAGGAAACGAGCAGCGTCGGGAACCCAGTCGGCGATCCCTGCCAGCAACGTGGCTACCAGGATTGGCAGGATCAGGAGTAGGCCGATCGTGGTGACCACGCCTCCGGCCGTGTTGCGCAGTAGGGTACCAATCGACATCGCGATGATAGCCATTAGGGCGAGCACCGAACCGGTGTTGATGATGTGCATCAGCACCCCCTCGTCACCGAGTCCGAATTCGAGTTCCGACGGGGTCAGGATAGGTTGTGCGATGAGGTAGCTGACCAGGGCTGAGCCGGCGCCAACAACGAAGGCCACCACTGCGAACACGGCCTGCTTGGCGAGGAGTGCTGGAATACGTTTTGGCACTGCCACCATCGTGGAGCGGATCATCCCGGTGCCCCATTCAGACGCGATCAGGACGACTCCCAGCGACCCAATCAGCAGTTGGCCAAAGATCAGTCCCGAACCCGGGATGGTGTTGGTAATGGAGGTGGCGTCCGGGGCGCCCTGCATCTGGGCGGCCATCTCCGGGTCTCCCTGTAGATCGAGCAAAACCGTCGTTTGCCACGCAAAGAGAGCTGCCAGACCAATCATCACGATGACCGTGATCGACAGCATGATCACGGTGGAGGGCACCGTGATCAACTTGATCCATTCGGACTTCAGGATCCGCATGAAGTTCACGCCACTACCCTGGGTGGTGCCGCGCGTAGGCGCTGCGACTGCTGTGTGAGACATGGCTAGTTTCCTTCCCCGACGCCGGCGGCCTGGGTTGCCTGCGGGAGATCGGCCGAGTGGTATTCGACCGAATCGTTGGTGAGCTGCATGTACGCCTCTTCAAGGGACGCCTGCAGCGGTGTGAGCTCGTAGACCAGCACCCGGTTGTCCAGGGCGGTGCGGGCGATCCGGTGAGAGTCGGCGCCGGTGATCTCGAGCATCTCGGGCTCCAGCTGCTTCGAGGTCACACCGTCACCGGCAAGCGCCCGGATGAGTTCGCTTGGGTTGTCGGTGCGTACCCGGGTGCGCGCCTGTCCCTGATCCGAGATGATTTGCTCGATGGGGGCGTCGGCAATAATCCGTCCGCGGCCAATCACAATCAGGTGGTCGGCGGTCAATGCCATCTCCGACATCAAGTGGGAGGACAGGAAAACTGTGCGCCCTTCAGCGGCGAGCCCCTTGGCAAGGTGGCGCACCCACTGGACGCCCTCGGGGTCCAGTCCGTTGACTGGCTCATCGAGGATGACAGTGTGGGGATCACCCAGGAGCGCTGCGGCGATGCCGAGGCGCTGGCCCATGCCGAGGGAGAAGCCGCCGACCCGCTTCTTGGCAACGGGGCCCAGCCCGGTCATTTCGATGACTTCCTTGACCCTGCTATTGGGGATGCCGTGGGTCGCTGCCATGGCTCGCAGGTGGTTGTAGGCGCTGCGCTTGGTGTGGACTGCTTTCGCGTCCAGGAGGGCGCCGACCTCGCGGAGGGGCGCCCGGTGCTCGGCGTAACGCCGGCCGTTGACTGTCACGTTGCCGGAGGATGGGTTATCCAACCCGACGATCATCCGCATCGTGGTGGACTTGCCGGCGCCATTGGGGCCGAGGAAGCCGGTGACCTTACCGGGGTGGACCGTGAATGACACGTTATCCACTGCTGTCTTGGAGCCATAGCGCTTCGCCAGGCCTTGTGCCTCAATCATGGCTGCGTCCTTAAGATTGCTGTGGTGCCCACGGTGCTGGGCCTACCTCTACCCTACGGATTGTCCCTCGCCCGGTCGCCGCTCCTTGGGATGATGTTTGGCGGCCTTCGCCTACACCTTTCGGATGAGTAGGCTGCGTGCCCCCGAACCTCCTGACGCAGAAACGGCCCCCGGGG
>NZ_ASZW01000029.1:0-5120 GCF_000468215.1 Arthrobacter sp. CAL618
CCCCAAGAGCCGTTTCTGGGTATCCGACGTGGGTCTACCGTGAGCTGATGGACTCAAACTTCCTGATGCAGAGCGGCACGAAGATGAGCAGCATCAGCGCGATCCCCACGAAGATCGTGATGAACGGGTTCTGAAGGGTCCACGCCGTGGGTTCCGGGAAGTCCGGATTGGTGTTGCCGAACAACTGCCGGGCCGATTCGACCAGGGCCGAAACCGGATTCCACTCGGCGATGTTCTTCAGCACCTCGGGCATGGTGTGGATTGGCACGAAAGCGTTGGAGATGAAGGTCAGCGGGAACAGGATCATGAAGGACGCGTTATTGATGACCTCCGGGCTCCTGACGCTCATACCCAGCAACGCCATCACCCAGCTGAAGGAGTAGCTGAACAGCAGCAGGATGGCCACGCCGCCCAGGAATCCCCAGACGGAGGTGGTGACGCGCCAGCCGACGATCCAGCCGGTGCCCATCATGATCAGCATCGAAATACTGTTGATGACCAGGTCCCCGTTGGTGCGACCAATCAGCACCGCCGCGGGGTTCATCGGCAGGGTGCGGAACCGGTCAATGATGCCGTCCTTGAGGTCCTGGGCCATAGCGGCGCCGGAGAAGGTCGACCCGAAGATCACCGTCTGGGCGAAGATTCCAGCCATCAGGAAGTTGGTGTAGTCGGAGACGTTCATTGCCCCGCCGTAGACCTGGCTGAACAGCAACACGAACATGATCGGCTGCAGGATAGTGAAGACCAGGATCTCCGGCACCCGTTTGATCTTGATCAGGTTCCGGCGGGTCGCGATCCATCCATCCGAGAGGAGCTGCCCCGCGGGGGTGCCGACACTCTCGTAGGTCGTCTGCTTGGTGAGGACACTCATTTGGCTTGCTCCATTTCGGATTTCTCGGTGTCCTGCTCATTTTCCGCGGTGTGGCCGGTGAGCTTGAGGAACACATCATCGAGGGTGGGGCGGCGCATACCGGCGTCGTGCAACCCGACGTTGGCCTGCCCCAGGTCCGCGAGGATGTATTGCAACGCGCGTGGTCCTTCGGTGACAGCAACCTCGACGCTGCGCCGGTCACTGGAAACCCTTGCCTCACCCTCGCCATGGCGGGCAAGGATCTCACTGGCCGCGCCGGCATCGGACTCGTCGACGAGGGCCACCACCACGCGATGCCCGCCAATTCGGGCTTTCAGTTGGTCGGAGGTGCCCTCAGCTATCACCTTGCCGCCGTCGATCACCGCGATGTCGTCGGCCAGGTGGTCTGCCTCCTCAAGATACTGGGTGGTGAGCAGCAACGTAGTGCCGTCATGGACCAGGTTCTTGATGATCTGCCACAGGGCCAGCCGGCTCCGCGGGTCAAGGCCCGTGGTGGGCTCGTCAAGGAACAGGATCTTCGGGTTGATGACGAGCGCCCCGGCAAGGTCGATCCTGCGGCGCATACCGCCGGAAAAACCCTTCACCGGGCGGTTGCCGGCCTCGGTGAGCTCGAACTGGTCGATCAGCTCCTGGGCACGACGCCTCGCCGTCTTGGCTCCGAGATGGTAAAGACGGCCCACCATTTCCAGGTTTTCAAACCCGGTCAGGTTCTCGTCAACTGCCGCATACTGTCCGGATGCCCCGATGATCCGACGGGCTGCCCGGGGGTTCGAGAGCACATCGATGCCGTCAACGAACGCCGTGCCCTCCGTGGGCTGGATCAGCGTTGTCAAGACCTTCACAACGGTGGTCTTGCCCGCACCGTTGGGACCGAGCAGCGCCTTGACGGTGCCCTGGGGCACCAGCAAGTCCAACCCGTCCAGCGCGTGAACGGGGCCACTCTTCGATTTGTAGGTCTTTTTCAGACCTCTGGCCTCAATAATTGTCATGCGTCCAATCTTAAGGTTCGGAGCAGCCCGCAGGTAATCATTGAGGACAGTTTTTGTCCGCGAGGGAAGCGGTCAGAGTGGGCCCGGTTGATCCAGTTTCTGGGGGACGGGTGTGCCCAGGGGATCGGCGTCGGTCCGGCGTTCGGCGGCAGCGGGTGCGACCAGGAATGAGGCGAGGACCGCCACCCCCACGACGAGCAGTGCGTTGCGGATGCCGACCACATCGCCGAGGAATCCAAGGAGGGGCGGTCCGGCCAGGAACGCCAGGTAGCCGATGGTGGAAACCACAGATACCCGGGCCGCCGCATGACGCGGTTCGNNCCGCCGACATTCCCATCGGGAAGCCCAGCGCTGCGCCGGCACCCCAGAGCACCGCTCCCACCCCCGCAAGCGGCACGGTGGGCGCAAAAACGAAGATGATGAGCCCCACCAGCGACGACCCGAGGCTGATCTGCAGCACCCTGACCCGGCCATACCGGTCAATCAATCCGCCGCCCACAAACCGAAACAGGGTCATCGCAGCCACAAACACGCCGAATATGAGCGCGCCAGTCGCTTCGCTGGCCCCCAAGCCGTCGACGGTGGCCTTGGCCACCCAGTCGTTGGCCGCACCCTCGGTCAGGGCAGCGCCCAGCACCACCAACCCAATGAGCAGTGTCCTTGGCTCCAGCCAGGCAGCGAACCGGCTGGGCTGGGGAGTATCCGGGTACGCGTCGGCGTGGGAGATGTCCGGCAGGAAGTAGCGGGGCACCCAGAGGGAAACCACGAGGACGACGGCGGCAACCCCCAGCAGGTGGTAGGACAGGTCGACGTCGAGGTGTGACAGACCGGCGCCGACCATTGCACCAACGAAGGCGCCGCCGCTGAACGCCGCGTGGAACTTGGGCATGATGGTGCGGCGGAGGCGGTGCTCGACGTCGGCACCCTCAATGTTTTGGGCCACATCCCAGAGGGCAACGCCCACGCCGAAGAGAAATAGCCCGATCGCGGTGAGGGAGACCGACGTCGTCGTCAATCCGCCGGCAATGGTCACCGCCGCGAGGGCAGACACCACGCCGCCGATCCTGACCGTATTGGCGACCCCCACCCGGCCTGAGATCCCGCCCGCGAGGGGGAGGGCAATCACCGATCCGGCGGCAGCAGCCAACAACAGGGCGCCCGTCTCCCCCGAGCCGAGGCCCAGCACTGAGGACGCGGACGGGATCCGGGCAGCCCAACTCGCGAAGACCAGGCCGTTAAGGCCGAAGACGGCGAACGTCGCCCACATGGCCGACAAGACATTTGTTTGCACCAGTAAACCGTATGCGCAATTTTCGGAGCCGGTCTACTGCCTCAGCCGACCGTTTGGGTCAGCGGTCGCGCTGCACCCGGCCCTCATCCCAGACCGGCTCCTCAGTTTCGTACACCAAGCCGTCCGACCCGAAAACCATGAACCGGTCAAAACTACGCGCGAACCATCGGTCGTGGGTGACAGCCAGCACGGTACCCTCGAACGCGTCGATGGCCTTCTCCAGCGCCTCGGCCGAGTGCAGGTCGAGGTTGTCGGTGGGCTCATCGAGCAGCAGGAGCGTGGCACCCGAGAGTTCCAGCAACAGGATCTGCAGCCGCGCCTGCTGCCCACCCGAGAGGGAGTCGTACAGTTGCTCCGCCTGACCCGCCAGACCGTAACGGTCCAGAACTCCTGACGCCGCTTCGCGCGGCAATCCCGACCGGTGATCATCGCCGCGGTGCAGAATGTCGAGCAGGGTGCGTCCCAGCAGGTCGGGTCGCACGTGGGTCTGCGCGAAGAAGCCAGGTCGGATCCGCGCACCGAGCTTCACTGTTCCCTCGTGTGGGACGGGCTGGATGCTGACCTCGGAGACCGGTTCGTGTTCCTTCTCCGGATCGGTGCCGCCACTGGCAAGCAGTCGCAGGAAGTGGGACTTGCCGGAACCGTTGGAGCCCAGCACTCCCACCCGGTCGCCGAACCAGATCTCGGTGCTGAACGGCTTCATCAGCCCAGTGAGTTCGAGTTTCTGGGCGACGACTGCCCGCTTGGCCGTGCGACCACCCTTGAGCCGTATGGTGACGTTCTGCTCTATCGGGATCGCTTCCGGCGGCCCGGCCTCAAGGAACTTCGCGNGAGCCGGGTCTGGGCGGCGTGGTACCGGTTGGCCATGTCGGACCGGAACGCCGCCTTGTTCTTGTACATGTTGACCAGCTCTTTGAGCTTGAGGTGCTCCTCGTCCCACCGGCGCCGCAGTTCCTCGAACCTCAGGTTGCGGTCGGTGCGGGCCTGCAGGTAGGTTTCGAAGCCGCCACCGTGGATCCAGCTGGACGCGCCGAGCGCCCCAGGCTCCAGCGTGATGATGCGGGTGGCGGCGTTGGCGAGCAGTTCCCGGTCGTGGCTGACGAACAGCACCGATTTCTTGGACTCGTTCAGCTTCGCCTCCAGCCACCGCTTCCCGGGAACGTCGAGGTAGTTGTCGGGTTCGTCGAGGAGCAGCAGCTCGTCCGGTCCGGAGAACAGCGCCTCGAGGACCAGCCGTTTCTNTCTGCTCGCCGCCGGACAACGACGACGACGCCCGGTACTGTGCCCGGGCGTAAGGCACCCCGAGTGCAGCCATGGTGACTTCGTCCCACGTGGTTTCCAGTTCGTAGCCACCGGCGTCACCCCACTCGGTAATCGCGTGGGCGTAGCGCATTTGGGTGGGTTCGTCGTCGTTCTCCATCATGGCGAGCTCGGCGTCGTCGACCGCTTTCGCGGCCTTGGCGAGGGCTGGCGGCGCGGCGGAGACCAACAGGTCCCGGACCGTCGTCTCATCCCTGACCTGGCCGACGAACTGGCGCATGATTCCCATGTTGCCGGAGCGGGTGACGGCGCCTTCATCGGCGGTGACATCGCCGGCGATGATGCGCAGCAGTGTGGTTTTGCCCGTGCCATTGGGGCCGATCAGGGCCGTCTTGTGCCCGTCGCCGACCTTGAAGCTGACGGCGTTGAGCAACTGCCGCCCGTCGGAGAGGAAGTAGTCAATGTTGGAAACGTCTAGATGAGCCACACTTTAAGTTTGTCACCCGGAGGCAAACCGGCCCCCGCCTGCCACCTGGGGTGTTTGTCGCCGATGCGGGCTGCCCAGCAGCGAGAAACGGCGCTTGGGGTCAGGATTGCCGGTTGCAACCGGCGATCCTGACCCTTGGGGCCGTTTCCGTGCGGAATTGGCTACTGGGCAGCTCTGTGCGGAATTGGCTACGGGGCAGCGTCAGCCGGCTCCAGCAGCGAG
>NZ_ASZW01000030.1:0-6678 GCF_000468215.1 Arthrobacter sp. CAL618
CGCTCGAACGTCTTGGCGTCCCAGCCGATCAGGCCGAAGGTTGGCTTGAAGCTGCCCCACTCGTAGTTGTCCAATGCGCTCCAGTGCAGGTAACCGCGGACCTCGATTCCGTCGTCGATGCACCGGGCAACGGCTTCCAGGGCGCCGCGCGTGTAGTCGATTCGACGAGTGTCATCGCCGGTAGCAATCCCGTTTTCCGTGATGTAGATCGGCACGCTATTGCGCTGCCAGGAATTTCGGATGCCGTCCTCGATGGCTGCGGGGTAGTATTCCCAACCGGTGAGCGTTCGCTCGGCGTCGTCGTCAATCGGCAGCGGACCGTCAACGCCCACCTTGGTTCGGGTGTAGGCCTGGACCCCCACCCAGTCGTCACCGACGCAGGCCTCCAAGAAGACGTGCTCCCGTGTTCGGCCGTATTCTTCCGTGACATCCTCGGCCCCCGGTTCAGCCTGGTAGGCCTGGGTTGCGACCGACCAACCGGCTTGCTTGCCCGCGGCCTGCAATATATCGACGGCACGGCGATGCGCGGCGATGAGGTTCGTAGTGACCTCGGGGTTGCCTGCGGGAAGTCCGATCGAGGGGAAACCCTGCTCTGGGTCAGCAAGAACAGCGACCATGTTCGGCTCGTTGATGGTGCAGACCAGGTCGACCCCCTCGAGCACAGGCAGAGCGTGCTGAACGTAGCGGGCAAACCGCTCCACCGACCCAGCGTCCTTCCACCCACCGGCCCGGGCGAACCAGATGGGATTCGTGAAATGGTGCAGGGTCACCATTGGGGTGAGACCGAGTTCGACGGCGGTCGCCACCATCCGACGGTAGTGATCCACGGCGGCGCGGGAGACAAAACCCTCTTCCGGTTCGATCCGCGCCCATTCGATGCTGAAGCGGTAGGACGTCAGGCCGGCGTCGGCCAGCAATGTCATGTCCTCGCGATACCGATGGTAGCTGTCAGCAGCGTCACCGCTCGGGGCCTCGACTGGAGCGCCGGGGAAATGACCGTGCTCCCGCTGCCACCAATCAGAATTGACGTTGCCGCCCTCAATCTGGTGCGCCGCCGTAGACGCACCCCACAGAAATCCGTTTGGGAAGTTCATAGTCGACTACTTTCTGCCGGCGGAAGCCAGCTATTTGATGCCTGTCAGCGCGATGCCCTGCACAAAGTACTTCTGCAGCAGGACGAAAATGAGGAGGATTGGCAGGACCACGACGACGGCGCCAGCCATCATGAGGCCGTACTCCGCTGCATTCTGACCAACCGAGTACAACGCCAGGGCGACGGGCAGCGTGTAGCGGTCCTCGCTGGTGGCCACCACGAGGGGCCAGAGAAAGTTATTCCAGGACGCAAGGAACGTGAGGATGGTCAGGGTGGCGACGGCGGGCCCACACAACGGCATGATCACCCGGAGGAAGATTCGCCATTCACTGGCGCCATCAATGCGAGCCGCCTCAATGAGGTCATCCGGGAGGCCCAACATGAATTGCCGCATGAGAAAGACGCCCAGCGGTGCGATCAGGAAGGGCAGAATCAGCCCCGGATAGGAATTCACCAAACCAAGGTTGGCGGTCAGCACAAACAGTGGGACGAAGGTCACCACTCCAGGCACCATCAGCGTGCCAAGGACCAACATGAACAGGATCTTTTTCCCTGCGAAGTCCAGCTTCGCCAGGGCATATCCCACCATTGACGAGAAGATGATGTTGCCGGCGGTGACGAAAACCGCCACCACCAGGCTGTTGGTGAAGAAGGTGGCGAAGTCCAGCCGGACAAACAACTCGGTGTAGTTGTCGAGAGTTGGCTCCATGGGCCAGAAGTTCAGCGGGTACTGCCGAATCTCGGCCGTCGTCTTGAAGGATCCAAGGATCATCCACACGAATGGCAGGATCATCGCAATCATGCCGACTGCCAGCACAACGTACAGCCACAGCCTGGGGCGCTGCTGAAGGTGTGAGCGCTTACGGCTGGCGGGAACCGCAACGACCGGTGGTGCAACGGAGGTAGCCATGTCAGTCCTTCTTTCCAAGGATTCGGAACTGGATGAGGGACAGGATCACAATGGCGAGGAACAGGACGTAGCTCGCCGCTGAGGCGTAGGAATAGTTACCGAACCCAAACTGGTCATACGTGTACATGGCGGTCGAAAGGGTCGCATCGAGCGGGCCGCCACCAGTCATCACATACGGTTCCTCGAAAAACTGCAGGAACCCGATGCCGGTGATCACTGCCGCGAACAGGATCGGCGGCCGCATAGCGGGAAGGGTGACATTCCAAAACCGCTGCACGGCGGTTGCCCCGTCCATCATGGCCGCTTCGTGGTGCTCCCGTGGAACTCCCTGCAACCCGGCCAGAAAGATCACCATCAGGGTTCCGATATTGCGCCAGACCGCCATGAAAATAAGGGACGGCAGGGCCGTCAACTCATTTTCGAGCCAGTTAGGACCAGCGATGCCGAATACCCCCAGTAAGCCGTTCAGGAGTCCGTCCGGCTGCAGGATGAACCGCCAGACGATCGCGACCGCAACAATGCTGGTCACTACCGGGGCGTAGAAGCCCACCCTGAAAAGCGTGCGGAACCGGGTGATCCCGTTGTTGAGCGCCAGCGCCACCAGGAGGGCCACGGTCATGGTGAGTGGCACACCAACCAACACAAACGCTGCGGTGTTGACCAGGGAGCGGACGAACCGGGTGTCGTTGAACAGGGCGATGTAGTTCTCGAATCCCACGAAATTCACCCCGAACGGGCTTCGCAGGTCCCGGGTGGTCAGATCAGTGAAGCTCATGGCGAGGGATGCCACGATGGGCCCCGCCATGAAGATCACAAAAAGAATCAGGAACGGCGCAGCGAAACTCCAGGCGACGACAGTCTGCCGGCTCCGACGCGAGCGCGGTTTGCGCGACCGCGCCGGAGCTGGTTTTCCCGTTTGGGCGAGTGCCACTGTTACAGACCTGTCCCTATGCTTTCGGCCTGTCCCTGAATAGCGGCCAGCGCCTCATCGACTGTGGTGTCGCCGCGGGTGACCTTTTCAAGCTCCTGATCGATGACCGCCGACACCTGAGCCCAGGTCGGAATGGCGGGCGGTGCCTTGGAGTCCTCGAGCTGATCGGCAAAGACGCTCAGGTTGGGGTCCTCGGCGAAAGTGGGATCGTCGTAGGCAGCCTGGACGCTGGGCAGCGTGGTCGAAATGTCGTACCAGGCGATCTGCGTTTCGGGTTCACTGAGCCACCTCACGAATTTCCAGCTGGCGTCGCGGTTCTCGCTGTCATTGAACACAGCAAGGTTGCCGCCGCCGGTGAAACTGGTCCGCGCATCAGTGCCTGGGACCATCGCTACGTCGAACTGGTCGGCGAATCCTTCGCCGCCCTGCTCTTCAAGGAGACCAACGTGGAAGGGGCCGCTGAAGAAGGAGCCCACCTCACCGGAAATAAACTTCTGTTCAATCTCACCTGTCTCCAGCCGCACCGGATCTGAGATTCCCTCGGAGAAGAAGCTCGAGTAGTACTCGAATGCTGCCTTCCACTCAGGGGTCTCGAAGGTGAACTCGGAGCCGTCCTCGTTCATGATGTCCCCACCCTCCTGCCACACGAACGGTGCCAGGTACTGCCAGGAATCAAAGCCGCCCGGTGGCAGGGAGATGCCTGCCTCGGCGCCCTCCGCCTGGAGGCCTTCCGTGAAGGTCTTGAACTCGTCCCAGGTGGTTGGCGGTTCAACGCCGGCCGCCTCAGCCATGTCGGTCCGGTAGTAGAGGGCACGCGTGTCCACGTACCACGGGACCCCGTAGGCCACGTCGTCGACCACTGCCGTGCCCCAGGATCCTTCGAAGAAGTCGCCCTCATCGACGAGACCCTCGGGCGTCGGTTCCAGAGCCCCGGTTGCCGCAAACTCACCCACCCAGGTGGTGCCCAGCATTGAAATGTCAGGGGTCTCTCCGCCCGCGATGGAAGTGGCGATGCGGTCATGCGCGCTCTCCCAAGGGACCGGAGTGACGTTGATGGTTACGTCAGGGTTCTCAGACTCGAAGTCGGCGGCCAACTGGTCGAGAATCTCACCCTCATTGCCCATCGCCCAGATGGTGACCTCTCCGGTTGCGGGAGCGTCGTCGATGGGGCCACCGCCCTCGGGTCCGGACGCACTTCCCTCTTCGCGTCCGCAGCCTGTCAGTGCGAGTGCGCCGATGACGGCCACCGCGCTCCATGATCGCCATTGATTCATAGTCTTGCCTCCAGTAGGTGTGGTGAACACTCCGCAGGACACGGCTTTCGCCGTCGGAGTTCGTTGTCAAGCTACCACAAAAACCTTACATGCGGAAGGTTTTTATTTCCGGTCATGCGATAGGTTTTTGTCTATGACTATGCCCCCCGACCGAAAACGCGGCAGTTATGCCAAAGGCCAGGCAAAGCGCCAGGAAATTCTGGACGCTGCGCTTGTGGTCTTCGGGCGCAGCGGATTCCACAGCGGGTCCCTGCGGGAGATCGCCAAGCGGGTTGCACTCACACCGGCCGGGTTGATGCACCACTTTGCGACGAAGGAAGAACTCTTCACTGAAGTGCTGCGCCAACGTGACGAGCGCGTCAAGGATGCTGCCGGCGATGTTGCCGAAGACACCCTGCTACAACAGATGCGCCGGGTGGTCTCCTACAACCAGACCACCCCGGGGCTCACCTCGTTGTACACGGTGATTGCGGCCGAAGCCACCAACGCAGACCATCCGGCTCACGAGTATTTTGCTGCCCGGTACGCCGATCGGGCACAGCAGACGGCGAAGATCCTCGCCGACGCACAGCGCGATGGCCTGGTGCGTAGTGACCTCGACGTCCACCATGCGTCGCGGTTAATCGCTGCGGTGATGGATGGCCTGCAGCAACAGTGGCTGCTCGATGACACCGTCGACATGACCGCGGTCTTCGACGAGTTTGTCAGGGGATACTTTCTGATTCCGGCACCCGCTGGGGTGCCGGAATCAGAAGAGCGCTAGTTTTCGCCGAGGTTGGTGCCAAAGATTTGAGCCTCGACCAGCGGCCGGACAGCCTTCTCGAAGCCACGGTCTACAAAGTAGTCCTTCAGCCTGTCCTTTTTCTGCTCATTGAGGATCGCACCCATGATCATTGACTGGTCCAGGCTGAGATAGCGCTCGGCTGCGGTGCCACTGCCCACCGCGACCGAGTCATAGAATCCGCCGGGCCCGTAGGCGCCGAGATTGTTCTTGATGCCATCGAGGTTTTCCAGTACCGCCGTGCGATCGTACGGTAGGGCGAGGAATGCCGCGTGCGGCGTCACGACCCCGTCGCCAAATTCTGGCTCCGGGTTCGCGGCTTCCCGGCAGCCCTCGTACCCCTTGTCGACGTCGGTGCTCTCGACGTCGCTCGCGTAGCCGGTGCTGCTGATTCCGATCTCCTCGACCCCGTACTCGCGGTAGGAGGCGAACGGATCACTGGCGGGCGAGAAACCCCAGTACCCATAGCCGGCCTCCTCCAGGCCATGCTCAATGTGAGCCCGCACTGTCGCTGCATGGTTCGGCGCCCAGGAACGCTCGCCCCAGTCCGCCTCGGGGACGAAGAGGTCGGGCATCAGGGCTTCGAACATACTTCCGCCCCACGCCGGGACAAGTTGCATGCCGCGGTAGGAATATACCCCCTCAAAGACACTCACGCCAAGGTATTCACGGGTCTCACCGGTCGGCTTCTGCTCCTGCCAACCGAAGTCGCAGCCCCGATCCGGCATGGTGCGATAGGTCCCATAGTAGGCGGACGGCGGAATCTGGCCGTTGGCAATACCGAGATAGGTGGCTATGCGCGCCTCACTCACCGATGTGTCGTACCAGTGGCACGTGTAATAGACGTCGGGACCCTCGTCACCGTAGTTGTCGGGAACCGCACACCCGTCCCCGGGCGGCGCATCCCAAAACCCACCGCGGTTGAGGCTGACGCCCTCCCGGGCATTGAGGTCGTGATAAAAGCCGAAATCCATGCTGTCATAAAGTGCATCGGCCTGCCTGGCGAGGCGTGGTTCGGCCTCGGCCACCACCCTGAGTGCTGCGGCGAGCCAGCCGTTATCAACGGTGCTCAGGAATGGGTGAACGACGTCGCCGCTATCCGGCCAGGTCGTCAGCTTGCTGCCGTCGGTGGGTGAGTACCAGTTGTAGTACATCCCGCTAGGCTCGTGCACTTCGAGGGTTTCAAGGGTGTCGAGGGTGGTTGCCAGCCGGGCACTCGCCTCCTTCCGATCAATGATCTTGAGATCCCGGGCCGCAATGGTCGACCACAGATAGCCACCAATGTTCGTGGGGCTCGTGTACTCGCTTGGCGTGGTGAGATCGCCCTCGATATTGTCGGCGGGCAGTCCGGTCGCATCATCGGTCATCGCTGCGAGTGACAGCCAGGTGTCGGCGGCGTACTGATTCAACGGGTCGGCTTTTTTGCCCACATCGGGTCCACCTGCAGGGCCGGCGACAGCGGCCGAGGGAACAACGAGGGACAGGACCGCTGCGGTTACTCCCGCCGCGAGTGCCGCCCTACGTCTGACTTTGGGACTGGGGTCAAGCTGGTTGCGGTGCTGGGCTGCATGGGCATTGGCATGGGAACTCCTTCGTTCATCCGATGAGGAACAGGGTTCCATAGAAACCTTACACGCGCAAGGTTTCTGCGTGGCTCTGCCGTTTTCCGGTCAGGAACGGCCGCGCGGG
>NZ_ASZW01000031.1:0-47993 GCF_000468215.1 Arthrobacter sp. CAL618
GACGCCGAGGGCCTTTTCTGGATCGGGTCACCGGTGATCAGCCGTGGGTCAGGTCGCTGGCGGACCGCCTCCCGGTGGGATAGGCAGTGGTCAGCCGACGGTGAAGATCCGACTGATCGGCGCAAGGTTGTTGAAGCTGTAAACGTGGAGGCCCGCGAAACCACCCGAGTCGAGGACTGACCGGACCAGCGGCGAGGGGTCGTACGACGACGGCGCCAGCACGCTGCGCACGAGCGACCCACCCCCGGTGCCGGTCAGGGACCGCCTGGCAAACTTCAGCGATGGACCTACACCGATGCGTGCGGCGAGTGAGATCAGCCTGGCACGGCCAACGGCGCCCGGCACCCCAGCCCAGAGAGGCAGGGTAATTCCAGCGGTGCGCAGCTCGGCCACATAGGCTGCGAGTACTGGTCCGGAGAAGCAAAGCTGAGTGACCGCCCAGGAACATAGCTCCTGTTTGGCCAGCAGCAAATCGGTGAGCTCCCCGGCCGATGCTCCCGGCCTGCCCTCCGGGTAGGCGGCAGCTCCCAGGACGAAGGACCCGCCGCCGATCGAGGCGATGTCCTCCATCAGGGCCCCGCTCCAGGCATAGGGGCCCGNGGCCGAGCCGCCGTCGCCCGCTATCACGAAGATGTCAGAAACGCCGGCCGCCTGCAGCCGGCTCAGGAAGCCAGTGAGCTGCCCGCGCGACGCGATGGATCGGGCCGCCAGGTGCGGGACGGCCTGATACCCGAGGCCGGCCAGGCGCACGGCAAGATCTACAGTTTCCTCGGCTCCGTGGTGCGGGAGGCAGGTGATCGTCACCACCGCGGGCGGCGGCAGGTGTTCCTTGAGCGCCTCGACGACCCCGCTACCCGGGATGATTTCCACCCGGAGCGGAAGACCCCCAGGGTGGTCAACCATGGTTCAGCACTCCACCACGTTCAGCGCCAGGCCCCCGCGGGCTGTTTCCTTGTACTTGTCCATCATGTCGGCGCCGGTGTCCCGCATCGTCTTGATCGCGACGTCGAGCGAAACGTGGTGCTTGCCATCGCCCCGGACCGCCATCCGGGCCGCAGTGATGGCCTTCATGGCGCCGACCGCATTGCGTTCAATGCACGGGATCTGCACCAGACCGCCCACCGGGTCGCAGGTCAGGCCCAGGTTGTGTTCGATGCCAATCTCGGCAGCGTTCTCCACCTGCTCAGGGGTCCCGCCGAGCGCCTCAGCCAGTGCGCCGGCAGCCATCGCGCAAGCCGACCCCACTTCGCCCTGACAGCCGACCTCGGCACCGGAAATGGAGGCGTTCCGCTTGAACAGGGCACCAACGGCTGTCGCCGCGAGCAGGAACCGGACGACGCCGTCGTCGTTGGCTCCCGGAACGAAGTCCACATAATATTTCAGGACCGCAGGGATGATCCCCGCGGCACCGTTGGTCGGTGCCGTGACCACACGGCCACCAGCCGCGTTTTCCTCATTGACGGCGAGTGCAAAGAGCGTGACCCACTCCATGGTGCTCAACTTGTCGTTGGGATCCTCGGCTTTTTGCTGCAGCCTGAGCTGGGTGGCTGCCCGACGTCGGACGTTCAACCCGCCGGGCAGGATTCCGTCGGTGGTGGATCCGCGGCGGATGGTGTCCTGCATGACGTCCCAGATTTCGAGCAGGCCGGCACGCACCTCGGCTTCGGTGCGCCAGGACAACTCGTTGGCCATCACGATCTCGGAGAACGATTTGCCGGTCGCGGCGCAGACCTCAAGGAGCTGTTCGCCGGTATCAAAGGGGTGCTGCACCGGGGCGGTCGCCTCGGCGGCGGGGTCCGCGCCGATCTGGTCCTCGTCCAGCACAAACCCGCCGCCCACCGAGAAGTAGTCCCGGACCAGCAGTTCCGACCCATCGGCTCCGTAGGCGTGGAACCGCATGCCATTGGTGTGGAAGTCCAGCCGCTTCCGGCGATGCATGATCAGGTCGACTTCCGGATCGAAGTCAATCTCACGCCGCCCAGCGAACCGCAGCCGGCGGGTCTCACCCACCTCATCCACGCGTGGACCGGCCGTGATGGGGTCAACCAGTTGCGGCTGCTCACCCTCCAGGCCCAGGATTACCGCCTTGACGGTGCCGTGCCCGTGACCGGTTACCCCCAGCGACCCGAACAGTTCCACCTCGACCCGCTGCACCGCATCCACCATACCCCGCTGCTCCACCAGCTCCGTGTAAAGGAATGCAGCCGTCATCGGCCCCCCGGTGTGGGAGCTGGAGGGGCCGATTCCAATTTTGAACAAGTCAAAGGCGCTAATAGGCATGGGGTTCCTTAGCTGTGATTCTGAGTGCCCGCACCGAAAGGCACGACGTCGGCATACAGCGGGTGTTGGGCGGCCAGCGCCTGAACCCGCTGGGTGAGTGACGTGAGGTCGGCATCGGCGGGAGCGATGAGGGCCTCAGCAATGATGTTGGCCACCTCGGTGAACGCTGCGGCCTCAAATCCGCGGCTCGCGAGTGCTGGCGTGCCGATGCGCAGCCCCGACGTGACCATGGGTGGGCGGGGATCGAAGGGCACCGCATTGCGGTTCACGGTGATGTCGATCTGCGCCAACCGGTCTTCGGCCTGCTGGCCGTCGAGCTCGCAGTCACGCAGGTCCACGAGCACCAGGTGTACGTCGGTACCTCCGCTGACCACTGAGATGCCGTGCGCGGCGACGTCCGGCTGAGTGAGCCGGTCGGCAAGGATCCGGGCGCCGTCCAGGATGCGCTGCTGGCGTTCCTTGAACTCGGCTGATGCCGCGATCTTGAAGGCGACGGCCTTACCCGCGATGACATGCTCGAGGGGTCCGCCCTGCTGTCCCGGGAAGACCGCTGAGTTGATCTTCTTCGCAATATCAGCATCGTTGCTGAGGATGATTCCACCGCGCGGGCCAGCGAGGGTCTTGTGCGTGGTCGAGGTGGTGACGTGGGCGTGCTGCACGGGGCTGGGGTGGAGTCCCGCCGCGACCAGACCGGCGAAATGCGCCATGTCGACCATGAGGTAGGCGCCCACCTCGTCGGCGATGCTCCTGAACCGTTCAAAGTCGAGCTGCCGTGCGTAGGCGGACCAGCCGGCCACAATGAGCTGCGGCTTGTGCTCGCGGGCCAGGCGTTCGACGTCGTCCATGTCCACCCGGTAGTCATCGGCCCGCACCTGGTACGGGACCACGTTGTAGAGCCGGCCGGAGAAATTGATCCGCATGCCGTGGGTCAGGTGGCCGCCGTGGGCCAGGTTCAGGCCCATGATGGTGTCGCCGGGCTTGATCAGGGCGTGCATGACGGCGGCATTCGCCTGTGCTCCGGAGTGGGGCTGGACGTTGGCGAATGCCGCGCCGAAGAGGGCCTTTGCCCGGTCGATGGCAAGCTGCTCGAGCACGTCGACGTGCTCGCAGCCACCGTAATAGCGACGGCCCGGGTAGCCCTCGGCGTACTTGTTGGTCAGCACCGAGCCCTGCGCCTGCATCACCGCGACCGAGGTGTGGTTTTCGGAGGCGATCATCTCCAGTCCGTTGCGCTGCCGGGTGAGCTCAGCGTCGATGCTGCGCGCCACCTCCGGATCCAGATCGGCGAGATTCGCGTTCAGGTGGCCAATGGTGTCCAGCTCGGTCAGGGTGCTCATGCGTCTATCCCGTTCTTCGTGGCGTATTCCTCGGCGGACAGCAGGGGGCCCTCGCTGGCGACGGTGACCTTGAACAACCAGCCAGCTCCGTAGGGATCCTCGTTCAGAATGCCCGGGTTGTCGACGGCGTCCTGGTTGATCTCGGTGACCTCTCCCGTCACGGGAGCGTAAAGGTCGGAGACGGATTTGGTCGACTCAACTTCGCCGCAACTTTCGCCAGCGGTCACCGTGTCGCCCACCTCGGGGAGGCTGACATAGACAACGTCGCCGAGCGCGTCGGCGGCGATGGCTGACACGCCGACGGTGGCCGCGCCGTCTGCTGGGGTGTGGATCCATTCGTGCTCGGCTGAGTAGCGGAGACCTGATTTAATGATGCTCACGTGGGTATATACCTTTCAGGGTATGTAAAGTCTGGCTATTTTTGGCGGCGGTAGAACGGCGTGGCAACCACCGTGAACGGTTCTGGCTTCCCTCGGAGATCAACCTGTACCTCGGTGCCCGGCTCGGCCAGTTCGGTCTTCACATAAGCCATCGCCACAGGGTAGCCAAGGGTGGGGCTGGGCAGGCCCGACGTCACGGTCCCCACGACCGAGCCGTCGACGACGACGTCGTACCCGGCGCGGGCCGACCGGCGTCCGGCGCCCTGCAGACCGACCAGTTTCCGTTCCAGCGTGGCTTCTTTAAGAGGCTCCAGCACCGACCTCCCGACGAAGTCCTCGGTCTTTTTGAGGCTGACCACTCCGCCGAGTCCTGCTTCGAACGGGTTGGTGTCCAGGCCGAGCTCGTTGCCGTAGAGCGGCATGCCCGCTTCCAGGCGTAGCGAATCCCGTGAGGCGAGACCGCAGGGTGCCAGCTGATGCTGGGCTCCGGCCGCGGCGACCGCTTTCCACAGCTGTACTGCCTCGGGGTTGCCGATGAATAGTTCGAAGCCGTCTTCGCCGGTGTATCCGGTGCGGGCCAGGAGGACCTGCAGACCCGCCAGCTCCACCTCGACGGCCGCGTAATACAACAGGTCAGTGATCAGTTGACGTGACCCAGTAGCGGCGATCTCCAGCAGGATTGCTTCGGCTGCGGGACCCTGAACGGCAATCAGTGCCGTGCTCTCGGAAACGTCCTCCACTGTCACATCGAAGGTGGCGGCCCGTTCCTGCAGGGCGGCAGCGACCGTGTCGGCGTTGCTGGCGTTGGGAACCACGAGGTACCGGTCGTCTGCCCGACGGTAGACGATCAGGTCATCGATCACGCCACCATCCTCGGTGCAGATCAGCGAGTACTTGGCTTTGCCGACGGCGATGGCGGCGAAGTTGCCCACCAGCGCATAGTTCAGGAACTCGGCGGCCTGTGCTCCCGAGACCCAGATTTCGCCCATGTGGGAGAGGTCGAAAAGTCCTGCGGCGCGCCGGACCGTGTGGTGTTCCTCGAGCTCGCTGCGGTACTTCAGGGGCATCTGCCAGCCACCGAAGTCGGTGAAACTGGCTCCGAGCAATTCATGTTCGGCGTACAGGGCTGTCTGCTTGGTCATGGTGATCCTTCCAATCGAGCGTGTGGGTCAACCCGGACAGCCGGCGGCTGCGCGGGGACTAGCTTCAGTCTTCGAAGTCCTCGATGGGCGGGCAGGAGCACACCAGATTGCGGTCGCCGTGCGCGCCGTCAATGCGTCGGACCGGCGGGAAGTACTTGTTGTGCTTCAGCGCGCGGACCGGGTACGCGGCCAACTCCCGGGGGTACGCCTGGTCCCAGGTGTCGCTGATCAGGGCGAATGCCGTATGCGGTGCCTGCCGGAGCGGGCTCTGCTCCAGCGAGTACTTGCCCGCCTGCACCTGGTCGATCTCACCCTTGATCGCGATCATGGCGTCGATGAACCGGTCCAGTTCGCCAATGTCCTCGGACTCCGTGGGCTCGACCATCAGGGTTCCGGCCACGGGGAAGCTCAGGGTCGGAGCGTGGAATCCGTAGTCGATGAGCCGCTTGGCGACGTCTTCGGCGGTCACTCCGGTGGCAGCGGTCAGGGGCCGCAGGTCCAGGATGCATTCGTGCGCGACCAGACCCTTCTCGCCCGAGTAAAGCACGGGGAAGTGTTCAGTCAGGCGAGCCGCAACATAGTTGGCGGCCAGCAGCGCATGCCCGGTCGCTGAGGTGAGGCCCTCGGCTCCCATCAGAGCCACATAGGCCCAGGAAATCGGCAGCACCCCGGCGGAACCGTACCGTGAGGCGGAGATCGGAACCCCCGCATCCCCGCTCTCGGGTGCTGCGGCGTCGCCGGGCAGGAACGGTGCCAGGTGCTCGGCAACAGCCACCGGGCCCACGCCCGGTCCGCCGCCACCGTGGGGGATGCAGAAGGTCTTGTGCAGGTTCAGGTGCGACACGTCGCCGCCGAACTCACCGGGCTTCGCGAGGCCCACCAGGGCGTTGAGGTTGGCGCCGTCGATGTAGACCTGGCCGCCGGCGTCGTGCACCTGCGAGCAGACCCACCTGACGTCTTCCTCAAACACACCGTGCGTGGAGGGGTAGGTGATCATGATGGCCGAGAGCTGCTCGGCGTGCTGGGCGATCTTCGCCTTGAGGTCGTCGTGGTCGATATTGCCGTTGTTGGCTGTCTTGACCACCACAACCTTCATCCCGGACAGCACTGCCGAGGCCGCGTTGGTGCCGTGGGCGGAGGAAGGGATCAGGCAAACGTTGCGATCCTGGTCCCCGCGCGAGAGGTGGTAGCCACGGATGGCAAGCAGCCCCGCCAGTTCGCCCTGCGAGCCGGCGTTGGGTTGGATGGACACCTTGGCGTAGCCGGTGATTTCGGCGAGCTTGTCCTCAAGATCCTCGATCAGCCACCGCCAGCCTTCGGTCTGGTGCGCGGGGGCGAACGGGTGGATGGTGGCGAATTCAGGCCAGGAGATCGGCTCCATCTCCACTGTGGCGTTGAGCTTCATGGTGCATGAACCCAGTGGAATCATGGTGCGGTCCAGCGCCAGGTCCTTGTCGGAGAGGCGGCGCAGGTACCGCAGTAGCTGGGTTTCCGAGCGGTGGCTGGAGAAGACCGGGTGCGTCAGATAGGTCGAGGTGCGGACCAGGTCGGCTGGGACCCCGGCGTGCCCGTGGATCTCGGCAAGTTGTTCGACGCCGAACACGCCCGCAAGGGTTGCGAGGTGCTCGTCGGTGGTGGTCTCGTCGCAGGAGACGCCGAGGTGATCCTCGTCTACCAGGCGAAGGTTGATGCCCGCAGCCTCGGCTTTGACCTGGAACTCCTTGGCCCTGCCAGGGACGTTGATCAGGATGGTGTCGAAGAAGTCGGCGTGGACAACTGTGACGGTATCGGCGAGCGTCGCAGCCAACCGGGCGGCGTGTGAGTGCACGCGCGCGGCAATCGCCTTCAGTCCATCGGGGCCGTGATAGACCGCGTACATGCTGGCGACGATAGCCAGCAGCGCCTGAGCGGTACAGATGTTCGACGTCGCCTTCTCCCGCCTGATGTGCTGCTCACGGGTCTGCAGCGCGAGGCGGTAGGCGGGTGCGCCGTCGGCGTCCTTCGACACCCCGACCAGCCGCCCGGGAAGCATCCGCTCAAGGCCCTTACGGACCGCCATGTACGCGGCGTGGGGGCCGCCGAAGAAGAGGGGTACACCGAATCGCTGGGCCGACCCGACGGCGATGTCGGCGTCCTGCTCGCCCGGAGGTGTGATCAGGGTCAGCGCCAGCAGGTCGGCCGCCACGGTGACGAGGGCGCCGCCGTCGTGCGCTGCGGCGATCACTGACCGGTGGTCACGGAGGGCACCCGAGGCGCCGGGCTGCTGCAGGATGACGCCGTTGATATCACCGTCGGGCAGTCCCTGGCTGAGATCCGCCACCTCCACCTCGAAGCCGAGTGCTTCGGCGCGGCCGCGGACGACGGCGATCGTCTGCGGCAGGCAGTCGGCGTCGAGCACCGTCTTGCCCTTGTTTTTGCCGGACCGGCGCATCAGGAGCGCAGCTTCAGCGACGGCTGAGGCTTCGTCGAGGAGTGAAGCGTTGGCGATGGGCAGGGCGGTGAGGTCCTGCACCATGGTCTGGAAGTTCAGCAGGGCTTCCAACCGGCCCTGGGAAATCTCCGGCTGGTACGGGGTGTACGCGGTGTACCAGGCGGGGGCCTCGAGGACGTTCCGGCGGATGACCGGTGGCGTCACGGTGTCGAAGTAGCCCTGGCCGATCATCTGGACGGCAGTCGTGTTCTGACCGGCGATGTCGCGCAGCTGCGCCAGAACCTGGGACTCACTCAGCGCGGCTGGGAGGTTCAGCGGCTCGGCCGAGCGGATATTGGCGGGGACCGCAACCTCCACCAGTTTGTCGAGACTGGGGTAGCCGAGCAGGCTGAGCATCTGGGCGGCGTCGGTGGAGCGTGGGCCGATATGGCGATCGGCGAAGGTTGATTCGGTGAGGGGCTGAGCGGTCATGGGAACTCCCTTGATGAGGTCCGGGCGTCGGCGTCTGCCCGGATTATGGTGAGTTCCTCCCCGCTCTGTATGGGACCTGAGAGATTCCGCAGAACTACACGCCTGCTTGCACCGTCGGTGAGGTGGACGTGGATCCGTCCGCCTGCTTTCCAGAGTTGCCTAGCCGCAGCGGTACTGGGCCTGAGAGATTCCTGGGGAGGATTTGCTCCTACGGCGCCTGCCGGAGTGTGTGTCTACGGAAGTACTCTCCCGCTGCAGATCAAGGGCTATGAAATTATGAGAATCGTGATCTAGCTTACTAGGCCTCGGACAGGAGTGCCAAAAACTCCGGTCAGGTGAATCGGTGGTCAATCTGGAGATTGGGGGTGGAAATCTTGACCCCCTATGTCCTGATTGACCCCACCGACGGTTCTAGGCGCCAAAGAGGCTACTTGTCACCCTTAAAGACGTCCTTGATGTTTTCACCGGCCTGCTTGGTGTGGGCCGACCCCTGATCGACCTGGCCGTCACGCGACAGGTCCTGGTTGTCAGTGGCATCACCGACGGCTTCCTTTGCCTTGCCGGTAAGTTCTTCGGCCTTGTTTTTCGCCTTATCAATGAAGCTCATGGACATCCTTCTCTCTTGGTAGGTGATAGCTCGATAGGTCAGCTCTCACAAAGTACCTACAGGAGTAGGACGTGCCGCTCCGAGAATCCTCACGGTAAAGTTCGCCGATCCGCTTGGAGACCCACGCCGAGCGGCGGAACCGCCAGCCCGAACACCTGCTTCAGGGCCAGCCGTGCCGCATGGTAGCCGCCCATTCCGTGGACTCCCGGCCCGGGCGGTGTCGACGCCGAACACAGGAACACACCATCCAGCGGCGTCCGCCAGGGAGCGGGAGACAACACCGGCCGCGCCAGCATCTGCGAAAGGGTCACTGCTCCTCCCCCGAAGTCGCCCCCCACATAGTTGGCGTTTGACGTAGCCAGCTCGGCCGCCGTCGTCGTGAACGAACTGACGACGACGTCGCGGAAGCCCGGTGCGAAGCGTTCGATCTGCGCGGTAATGGCATCGGCCATGTCATGGGTGGAACCACTGGGGACGTGGCAGTAGGTCCACAGGACATGTCGGCCCTTGGGGGCACGGGACGGGTCAAACAGCGACGGCTGGGAGAGCAGAACGTACGGGTTATCGGCGTGTTTACCGGCGGCCACCTGGGCTTCGGAGGCGACAATTTCGTCGCGGGTACCGCCCAGATGAACGGTTCCGGCGTGTGCAACATCCTCGTTGCTCCACGGCACTGGACCGGACAGGATGTATTCCACCTTGCAGGCGCCATCACCGAACCGGAATCGTTCGAGGGCTCGTTCGTAGCTGCGGGGAAGCCTGCCGTCCGCTAGCTCGAGCAGCCCGGGCGGGGCAACATCCAGCAGGACCAGCGGAACGCCCCTCAGTTCGGACAGGGACTGCACTGCGTGGTCGGCAACAATGTTCCCGCCGTGCGCCCGAATGTCATCGGCCATGGCGTTGGCGATTGACTGGGACCCACCCAGTGGGATTGGCCAGCCGCCGGCATGTGCCAGCGCGCCCAGAGTCAGTCCGGCTCCGGCAGCGGGGAGGGACGGCAGGGTGCCCACCGGGTGGGCCGCGACTCCGGTGAACAGTGCTGCGGCTGCGTCAGTGCTGAACCGCCGGTTCCAGAGCGGTGTCCCTTGATCGAGGGCGGCCAGGCCAAACCGCACCGCCGCAATGGGGTGGCGTGGCACCCGCAGCAGGTGATTCAGCGCTACATCGAGGGTGCCTTCGATGTTCCGTACGAGGGGCTCCATGAGCCTGCGGTAGGCGGGGCCGTCGCGCCCCAGCCCGTCGGTGGTACGCGCAAGGTCGCGGAACGCAACCCCGGCCCGACCGCCGTCGAGTGGGTGAGCGTAGGAAATATCCGGCACAGCGAAGTCGATTCGCCGCTGCAGTTCGAATTGGGAGAAGAACGGGGAGGCAAGAGCCATTGGATGCACGGCCGAACAGAGATCGTGCAGGTGGCCCGGCTCAAGTTCACCGGTGCGGGCTCCGCCGCCAATCGTCGTCGCTGCCTCGTAAACCGTGACGCTGAGGCCCGCGCGGGCAAGGACAACTGCTGCAGCAAGCCCGTTGGGGCCCGACCCGACTACTGCTGCGTCAGTCATCGCTGGGCCGCCGTCGCAACAGGGACCCGGTGCGGGTCTTGGCTGATGCGGTGAGCGATCGTACGGCTAACGGCAACGTGCGCCGCGCCTTGAGCGCTAGGGCAACCGCGCGGTAGCGAAGCGGGTCCAGGGGCACATCGTAGGTGGTCGGAACCTCGACGATGTTCTTGGAGAAGTTCCGTTTAAAGGTGGTTACGTTGCTGAGCTGTGGGTAGTTCTCGCTGACGATGCCAGTCAACCCACAGCTACGATTGCCTGCCGCTTTGAGCTCCTTGAAAGCGTGCCACAGGAGGAGATAGGGGGCGAATAACTTCCGGGCCGCCTGGGTACTCGCCGCGAAGTAGTACACCGAATAGCCACGGTACTCGGTGGTGATGAGCCAGCTGATCGCCTGACCGTCGAGGTAGGCGACCATGAGGCGGAGATGATCACCGAGTTGCTCCAGGAGTTGCTCGTAATAGGCTGACTCGAAACTGGTGAAGCCATCGCGGGCGGCGGTCTCTTCCAAGATGGGGAACAGTTCGGAGCTGAAGACAGCCGACCAGTCGGCTCGCTCGATGCTGCGGATCTCGACGCTGGCCCGTTCAGCCCGACGGATGCTGTTGCGTGCATTTGGTTTGAACGCCTTGTAGATTTCGGCTTCGCTGGGGGTGAGGTCAACGACGATCTCCCGCTCGTACCAGCCATGCTCGATTGGTCCGGTCGCCGGATCCTGCAGATGCTGGACCTGGAGCCGAACATAGAGGGGCTTGACGGCCGGGTCCGCCCCGAACTGCGCCCTGACGGTCTGCAGCAGGCGTGCTTCGGTGTCAGATGTGCGCTCGGTGAACCAGACTGGCCCATTCACCGCGACCAGCGACTTCCTGAACCGCCTGCTGCTCCAGAGGTAGCTGGCGACGGCGACCAGGGTGACGCCGTCGTAGTAGGCCCAGATGCCATAGGGAGTGCGCCCGCGGCTGGATTCGAATGCCGCCCACTGGGGGGTCTGTTCGAGCGGGATCAGCACTGCCGGGTGGGCCGACGACAGGGCTTCGAAGCCTTCCGTGCTGAGTTTCTCAAAGCGAAGGGCAACTGCGGTCACGGATGATCTTTCGGTTCAGGGGCGGGTCGGCTCAAGCGTACCCGAGTGCCGATTGATGCGACGTGGCGACGGCCGGATCGCCGATGGTCAGGTGCGTGATCGAAAGGGCCACCCTGGGGATCGTCAATGTCGAGGCGCCGTACGGGATCCTGACGGGGGTCGATAATGCCCTCAATCACGCGGTACATAATATATGCCGTTGCCAGCATATGTCCGATGACGGCCAGTAGGTAGTACGGCAAATCAATGTTGTTCTGCTGGTCGCCGCCGCTGGCCTCCCGCGCGAGGTACATCATCAGAGCCCACCAGTGGGCCGCTTCAAAGAGTTGCCAGGTCAGAAAGGTCCGCCACTTCGGATAGGCAAGCGCCACCAGTGGTACCAGCCAGAGCGCGTACTGGGGCGAGTATTCCTTGCCGGTCAGAATCAGCGCTCCCACCAGGAGCAGCGCCAGCTGGGCCAGTCGTGGCCGCCGGGGCGCCATCAGCGCAAGCGCAGCGATACCGACCCCGAGGAGGGTGAACGCCACGGCCGCCAGCACCGTGGTTGTGGCAGCACTCATTTCCCAGCCACCCACACGGGCGATCATCGAATTGTAGGCAAACCAGACTGATGAAGGTCCGGCCTCCGCGGTCAACGCCTCCGCGACGTGGGTTGTCCACCCCCGCGGGTCGTACAAAGCAAAGGGAAGATTGGCCGCCAACCAGGTTGCAGCCAGCACGATTCCCGTCAGTGCAGCGCCCCTGAAGAGGCGGGTGCGCCACGCCAGCAGTGAGACTGCGGCGAAGATCAGCAACGGGTAGCCTGCAGCGGCCGTGCCGAGACCGAGGAAGATTCCGGCCAGGACGAAGCTCCCACGCGCAAAACCCAACATTCCCAGCGCGGTAAACATCACCGCCCAGAGATCCCAGCCGAGGAACCCGGTCAACACAATCATTGGTGCGACGGCGACCATCGCCGCATCCCACGGCCGCCGGTTGGTCATTCGCACGGTCGCGTAGACGGTGACCAGCCACGCTGCAACCGCCAGCACCGAATGCAGGTCGTAATACCTCAACGTGCTTCCTGCGGGAACGAGGTGAGCGGTCACTCCCGCAAAGGCTCCCGTCAGCGCGGAGTGACCCAGCTGCAGGAAGGATGCCCCATCACCGAGATCCGCAAAGGCGTCGGGCCACTGCGAATGGCAGGCCATGTAATAGCGGTCCGGGCCCAACCATCCCTCGACCCGGCAGGGGTTCCTAATCAGAGCGGCAAGCACCGCCGCCGTCGTCGTCAGCAGGATCAGCACGCGTTCCACCGTGAATGTCCCGGGATCAATCGTGCCCGGGCTGGTCTTCCGGCCCAGCGGGCCACCGATCAGTTCAGTGAATTCCCGCAACAGTGCATCGGCACGCGACGGCGCCGAGATGCGCACCGGCCGCCGCCGGGACTGACCGGTTCCCATGCCTGAAGCCTACCGATCAAGTACGTCATTCACAGCGAATTTGGCCTATCTATCAGGATGCTGGAATGCTTCGGGAAGATCGGGTGTTAGGAATAAGAAGTAGACTGGATTAGCTGTTCGATCTGTTACGGGAGAAATCCGGCGGGTCGGCATAAGAAGTGATTCAAGAGGAGAACAGTGGGAACTAACCCCATTAGGGTGGCAATCGTTGGTGTCGGCAACTGCGCGGCGTCACTGGTGCAGGGCGTACGTTATTACCAGGATGCGGACGCTACGGCGTCGATACCAGGCCTGATGCACGTCGAATTCGGTAAGTACCACGTCAATGACGTTGAGTTCGTTGCCGCATTCGACGTCGATGGCAAGAAGGTGGGGCTGGACCTCGCCGACGCCATCGGTGCCAGCGAGAACAACACCATCAAGATCGCCGATGTACCGACGACCGGCATCAAGGTACAGCGGGGCCACACCCTCGATGGTCTGGGCAAGTACTACCGCGAGACCATCGTGGAATCCGACGCGGAGCCAGTCGACATCGTCGCCGAGCTCAAGGCCAACAAGGTCGACGTCATGGTTTGCTACCTGCCCGTCGGGTCCGAAGACGCGGCACGGTTCTACGCACAGTGCGCCATCGACGCGAAGGTGGCCTTTGTCAACGCGCTGCCCGTCTTCATTGCCGGCACCAAGGAGTGGGCTGACAAGTTCACTGCCGCCGGTGTTCCCATCGTTGGCGACGACATCAAGAGCCAGATCGGTGCAACGATCACCCACCGTGTGATGGCAAAGCTCTTCGAGGACCGGGGCGTCACCCTGGACCGCACGTACCAGCTCAATGTCGGCGGCAACATGGACTTCAAGAACATGCTGGAACGCGACCGGTTGGAGTCCAAGAAAGTTTCCAAGACACAGGCTGTCACGTCCAATGTGCAGGCTGATCTGGGCGAGCGGAACGTCCACATCGGTCCGTCCGACTACGTAGCCTGGCTGGATGACCGCAAATGGGCGTTCGTCCGTCTCGAAGGACGCAACTTTGGCGACGCGCCCGTCTCCCTGGAGTACAAGCTCGAGGTATGGGATTCGCCGAACTCTGCCGGTGTGATCATCGACGCCATCCGTGCGGCGAAGATCGCCCTCGATCGCGGGATTGGTGGTCCACTGCTTTCGGCGTCGAGCTACTTCATGAAGTCGCCACCGGAACAGTACGCCGACGATATCGCCCACGAGAAGGTTGAAGCCTTCATCCGTGGAGAGCTTGACCGCTAGCCTGCGGGTCTAGCTACCGCAGCCTTCGACCGCCTGCGTGGGCGCGGTGGACCTGTGGGGTGGTAATTTTCCGCCCCATGCCCACCGCGCCCACGGGCGTCCGGTGGCTGCGCGCCGCCAGGGCACACCACAAGATGGGCGCCGCGAGGGCCCGTGACCTAGAACAGGCCGACCGCGCCGCCGTCGTCGTCGACGTCCATGCGCATCGCGGCCGGTTCCTTCGGCAGCCCCGGCATCGTCATGACCGTGCCGGTCAGCGCCACAATGAATCCGGCACCGGTCTTGGTGATCAGATCGCGGACGTGCACCGTGAATCCCTTCGGGGCTCCGAGCATCGCAGGATCATCGGAGAAGGAGTACTGGGTCTTCGCCATGCAGACCGGCAGCCCACCCCAACCGTTGGCTTCGATCTCTGCCAGCCTCCGCAGCGCCGGCACTGAGAAGTCGACGCCGTCAGCCCCATAGATTTCCTGCACGATGGTCCTGATTTTTTCCTCCACCGAAAGCTCAAGCGGGTACAGGTGACGGAAGCTCTGCGGCCCTGCCAAAGCGGTCAGCACCTTCGCCGCGAGTTCGTCCCCGCCGGATCCACCGCCGCCCTGTCCCCAGACATCAGCCACAGCGGCTTCGATTCCTTCAGCAGCGCACCACTCGAGTAGCCAGTCCAACTCTTCTTCGGGGTCGGTTGCGAACCGGTTGATTGCCACCACCGGGGTAATACCGAACTTCTCCACGTTGTGGACATGGCGGCGCAGGTTGGCGACCCCCGACTCCAGTGCGGCCGGATCAGGCTTCCGCAGATCGGTCTTGGCCACACCGCCGTGCATCTTCAGGGCACGGATGGTGGCGACGATGACGACGGCGGCCGGCGCCACGTCCGCGTACCGCGCCTTGATGTCCATGAACTTCTCGGCACCCAGATCGGCTCCAAACCCAGCCTCAGTGACCACGATGTCGGCAAGTTGGCGGGCAGTGCTCGTGGCGATGACCGAGTTGCAGCCGTGTGCGATGTTGGCGAACGGGCCACCGTGGACGAGGGCGGGCGTACCGGCAATGCTCTGGACGAGGTTCGGTTTAATCGCATCCCGCAGGAGCAGGGTCAACGCGCCCTCCACGCCCAGATCCCCCACCGTCACTGGTTTACGGTCGAAGGTGTAACCGAACGTGATTTTCGCCAGCCGGTGCTTGAGGTCCTGCAGATCCGAGGCGAGACAGAACACCGCCATAATCTCTGACGCAACCGTGATGTCGAAGCCGTCCTGTCGGGGGGTGCCCTGTGTTGGCCCACCCAATCCAATCACCACCTCGCGCAGGGCCCTGTCATTCATGTCCAGGACCCGCTTGAAGGTGATCCGTCGCGGGTCGATGTTCAGCTGGTTGCCCTGGTAAATATGGTTGTCCACCAGCGCCATCAATGCGTTGTTGGCGCTGGTGACCGCGTGGAAGTCACCAGTGAAGTGCAGGTTGATGTCCTCCATCGGTAGGACCTGCGAATAGCCGCCCCCGGTGGCGCCGCCCTTCATGCCCAGGATCGGCCCGAGGGATGGTTCCCGCAAAGCGATCATGACATTACGTCCGCTTCGTGCCAAAGAGTCCGCCAGGCCAACCGTGCAGGTCGACTTTCCTTCACCGGCGGGCGTGGGGCTCATTGCGGTCACCAGAACCACTTTGCCGGCGGGCTTCCCGGGGTTTGGAAGCAGCTTTGCCGTATCGATCTTGGCCTTGTACCGACCGTAGTGTTCGAGTGCTGCGGCCGGTATGCCAGCTTTGGCAGCAATGTCGTCTATGGGTTGGATGGCTGCGTTACGGGCGACTTCCAGGTCGCTCGTTGGGGTGGGCAAAGACTTCATTGTCAACAGTCCTCTGGGCTTGTGGCGCGTCGGGAGTGAGTCCCATAAGGTGCCGCGGGTCTGGGCACAGCGTCAAATCTACCAGCGGCATCCGCGATTCAGCTGAGCCCGGACCGCCGCAACAGGTAGGCGATCATGGGTTCGTAGAGCCCTGGGGACACGTTGTCGTCAAGGGGAACCGCTACCTTGAGTTGCCCCTCTGCCTCGGAGACGAACAATCCCGGGTCGTTGCAGTCGGCGAACCCCACCGCTGGGATTCCTGCGCTGGCGGCGAACCCAGCCCAGCCGTGGTCGGCCACCACCAGGTCAGGGGTTGGCTCGCCGAGTTCCGCGAGCAGTTCGAGGCTAAGCTGCATTGGTTCCGGCGAGTGAGTGTGCGCCAGCCCGCCGTGCTGATGCCAGACCAGGACCCCGAAAAGTTGCCGGATGTCACCCTGCCTGAACTGTTGCCCCTCGGGTACCTCGACCACCGTTGCCCCGGCCCGGCGGGCCGCAGCGGCCAGGGCCGCATGCACCGGGAGCAGGCCTGCAGGGTGCCCGGTTGCGAAGAGGATGCGATGCCTGGCCGCCACAGCGGCTCCGAAAACGGACCCAAACCGGTCCAGCGCGGCCACGCACCGGGCCGAGTCGATGGTGTCCTGCCCCGTCACGTGGTTACGGTTCGGGCTGATCCCTACCCGGTCACTCATCAGGTCGAAAACCTCATCGAAGTTCCATGGGCGGGTGGTGCGGACACCAAACTCGAGGTGTTCGCTGCCCTCGAGGAATAGCTGCATGTGCCGCAGATTGTCTTCACGCGGGGTGGCTACCGCTCCAGTGATTTGGACAGAGTCAAGGTAGGCAGCAAGTTCGGTGGAGTTCACAGAACCATCCTAGGTGAACTCGTTTGCGGGCGAACGCCGCCGGGACTATCAGCGCGCTGCGGCTTCTTCGAACCGCTCGACGGCGGTGCGGTAGCTTTGCGCTGTCAGGAGCGCGGTACGCTGCCACCCGAAAGCAAGGGCGTGAATAGCGGCGCCCCTGCCAAGTGACGCGCGGGTCGCGGCGTCGTCGTACATGGTTTCAAGTGCAGCTGACCACAGCTCAGGGGTGTGACCGTTGACCAGGGTGCCGGTCCGGCCGTCGCTGATGGCCTGCGGCAGGCCTCCCACATTGGCGGCTAGCACCGGGGTGCCGCACGCCTGCGCCTCGAGCGCCACCAGCCCGAATGATTCAGTGAAGGAGGGCATCGCCACGAGGTCCGCCGCTCGGAACCAATGGGCCAGCTGGTTCGCCTGGACTGGCGGGTAGAGTCTCACCCTGTCCTGGAGCCCGACGTCGTCAATGAGGGGCTGCAACCGCAGTGCCTCCGCGCCGCTGCCCGAGCCCAGAATGCTGAGCTGCAACGGGATGTCCGGGCGACGTGCCGCGAGGTCGGCGGCGGCCGCGACCAGCACCTGCGGTCCCTTCAGTTTCTGGATTCGTCCCGCGAATACCACGTGAAAAGCGTCAGGCGCGAAATTGAGGGATGCCCGGGATTCGGTGCGTGACTCGGGGTTGAACGTCTCAAGATCAACGCCGGGCGCCACGATGTCCACTCTTTCGGGTGCAGCACCGTACAGGGATTCCAGCTCGGCTGCCTCGGTGGAAGTGTTGGCGATCAGGCGGGAGGCGCCATCGACAATTGCCTGTTCCCCGGCAACCCGGACATCCGGCTCCGGTGTACCACCAGCGTGCAGGCGAATGTTCTTGACGCGTGCCATGGTGTGCATCGAGTGCACCAGGGGAAGGTTGAGACTGGCCCCGACGGTAAGACCGACACTTCCGGAAACCCAGTAGTGGGAGTGGATGACGTCGAAGTGGCCATCCGCCAGGAGGTCGGTCACCTCGGCGATAGCATCGGTGAACGATTCGGACAGGCCCGGCAGTTGTTCCTTGGGAACCTTACGCTGCGGTCCCGCCCGAAGGTGTCTGACGATGACCCCCGGCGCGAATTCCTCGGAGTGCGGTTGCCCTTCGGAGGCTGCACGGGTGAAGATTTCGACGTCAATTCCGACACGAGCCAATTCCAGGGCCAGGGAACGCACATAAACATTCATTCCACCGGCGTCGCCAGCCCCCGGCTGATCCAGCGGGGAGGTGTGCAGGGAGAGCATCGCCACACGCTTTACCGGAGGCATAAGATCTCCTCTCCCCTGATTGCTCTCGAACTTGTCGAGCGCTTGAATTGTCTGACGTTTTGCCGCCGCTACTGACCATATAACGTGCCGTGCAGGCTGCACATTCCGTGTCATGCTGCAGAGTGCCGAATATTCGCGCGCGTTAAAGGCGGAAGCCCGCGCTGGGAAGCGCGGGCTTCTCGATTGGTGGGACTAATGACTTGCATCAGATCCTCCTTCGCGGGTGGTCAACAAGGTCAGAACCGGGCCATTCGCAGCGTGGATGAACCAGCTACTTGACGTACATGGTGTGCTGCGGCAGGACAAGACGGTCAACCGTGTCCCTCGCGACAGGCGGGGGTGGCTCGGGTATTCGTTTCCACAGGGACACACTGTCCCTGAGCTTCTTCAACATGATTTGCACCTCCTCTCGAGAGGCATAGTTGGGCATGACTGTGATTGGCGAATCGGGTATACCAGTTTCCGGATCCCCGGTGGCGGTGAAATTGCCAGCCATGATGAATTCGCCATGCGCCCGGATGGGGTTGCCGGGGGTAACTGGTGAGACGGCAGGGGAAGTGGAACTGGTCAGCAAAGTGGACACAGGGGTCTCCTGAATTTGATGGTGCAAAGGGAATCCTCAATCGAGGAGGGCGGGCAAACAGCGCACGCAGCAGGGCGGCGGAAACCGCCTGAGCATCAAAAGGGATACCGAAAATGGGTCGCCTCCCGCCAGGTGGGAGGGCGACCGAATCAGCAGCTAGCTAATGCGCAGCAACGGAGGCCGGACTGGTGTACGCGGTAAACGATCGGCGTAGCTTTGTATTCACAGTTCCCACCTCCCTTTCATCTAGTGCGCCAATAGAGACAGTGCCGAAATTCATCAAGCGATCACTCGATTGAGAACTCCCAATGGCACAAATCAAAAGTACCGCACGGGACGGTGATCGCCTAGGCTTTTGACTGACAATTCTCAAATGTTTTGCCCACCCCGGAACTTTCAGGGAGCCAGCCCCGTCTTCAGCCCGGTGGGCGCGTCCCGGGCTAGGCTGACAGCATCCTGCGACTGCAGGTCCTGACCAGTGAGATGGGGGCAGTCGTGGATAGGCTCCGAGAGCTCGACGGTCTGCGTGCCTTCGCGCTTTTCGGCATACTGACAGTGAATATCTGGTTCTTCGCCGACCCCTGGGCGTTCGCCGGAGACATCAGCCCCGACCATTCGTCGCCGGCGGACATTGCAGTCCGGTTCCTCGTGACGATGCTGTTTGAAGGCAAGTTCTACATACTGTTCGCGTTTCTCTTCGGGTACGGCTTCGCCCTGCAGGAGCGGGCCGCCGCCCGGGCGGGAGTGCCATTGGGGCCTCGCATGCTGCGCCGTTTGGCGGGGCTCGCGATGCTCGGGCTGGCTCATGGCTTCCTGCTGTTTTTCGGCGACATCCTGTTGACCTATGCAGTGATGGGGGTGGTGCTGTTCAGTTTGCGGACCATCCGAGCGCGGATGTCCGTCCTGATCGCGGCCGGTATTACCGTGGGCATGTCACTGCTGTTGACCCTGGTGGGAGCCTTCGTCGCTACTGTCAACAATCCAGTCGACGACGGCGTGATCCCCGCCCCGAGCGTTGCGGCCCTCACGGAAAGTCCGGGATCAGCCCTGGCAGCGAATGTGGAAAACTATCTCATCGCCCTTCCCTCAGTGATGCTTTTCCAGGGGCCCCTGTCCCTGGCGATGTTCCTTCTGGGTCTCGCCGCCGCCCGGAAAGGGATACTTGAGCGACCCCTGAGCAGTTCAACGCTGCGCCGGATTGCCATCGTCTGTCTGCCGATTGGGCTGCTCGCCGCTGGGGCCCAGTCCGCCTTGCTGTATTACGCCGACCACGACCGCTTTTCTCTTGTATCGACCGGCATCACCACGTTGACCGCGCCCCTCCAGACGGCCGGGTACGTGTGTTTGTTGTTGTTGGCTTTTCGTTCCCCGCCAGGACAAAACGTCCTGGGCGCGCTGGCTCCGGCGGGACGAATGGCGTTGACCAACTATCTGGGCCAGTCGCTGGTGCTCGTGATCGTGTTCACCGGTGTTGGGCTGGGGCTGACCAATGTCTTGCCGCCCGCCTGGGTGATGATGGTCGTCGTCGTCCTGTTTGGTGCCCAGGTGGTGCTGAGCCGACTTTGGTTATCGCGGTTTGGCATCGGCCCAATGGAGGCGCTGCTGAGACGCGTTACCTATTCGCCGCAGGAACGGCACCCTCCAGCCTGACAGGTTCACCCACCGGACGGCTTGAGTCGGGTGTCAGAGATTCCAGTGCACAATGGCGGGTGTCCGCTTATCCCATCCCAGTGCGCACACCGCCGCAGTACCGAGGACGAACCGTCGGCCCTGGCCGGGATCCATCTCCAGCCACCGCGCGGCGACCACCCGCAGGAAGTGCCCGTGCGCGACAAGCAAAACGTTACGGGCCGGGTGCGCGGAAGGATCCTGGTCTGCTGGGGTGCCGCAGCCGGCCTGGACCGTTGAGATGATCCGGTCAGCGCGCCCAGCAACCTGGGCGAGGGTTTCACCGTTCGGCACTCCGTCATTCCAGATCAGGTACCCGGGATTCTCCGCGCGAACCGTGGCGCTGTTGCGTCCTTCGTTGTCGCCGTAATCCCACTCGTGCGCATGCGGAAGAATCTCCGGATCAGGAAAGCCCGCCAAATGCGCGGTCCGGACCGCGCGCTGCAACGGTGAGGACAAAACAGCGTCGAACGTGATCCCTTTGAGGTGCCGTGCAGCGTCGACCGCCTGCTTTTCCCCGCTGGCGGTCAAGGGAAGGTCGGTGAGGCCCGTGTAGTTGCCGTCCCGGGACCACTCGGTTTCCCCGTGCCGCATCAGCCAGAGGTGCGGTAGTGGAGTTCCTGCTGGTGTCAGGTCTGGTGAGGCTGCGCCGGAGAGGCTCATGGTGTCGCCGACTCTGGTTGTGACGCCCACCAGGTGCGGAGCAACGCCTCGGCTTCTTCGGCCGACTGAGGTCCATGTTCCATTCGTTCCTCCAACAGGAATCGGTACGCCCGGCCAACCACCGGGCCGGGTTTGATGTTCAGTAGTCCCATGATCTGCGCTCCGTCGAGGTCCGGGCGAATGGATTCCAGTTCCTCCTGTTCGGCCAGCGCCTCGATTCGCGCTTCCAGGTCGTCGTAGGCGAAGGCCAACCGCTCTGCCTTACGCTGATTCCGGGTGGTGACGTCCGAACGCGTCAGCCGGTGCAGCCGTTCCAGCAGACTCCCCGCATCGTTGACGTACCGGCGCACCGCGGAGTCGGACCAACCGGCCTCCCCGTAGCCGTAGAACCGCATGTGCAGCTCCACCAGCCGCGACACAGCCTTGATCGAGTCGTTGTCGAAACGCAGGGCTTTCATCCGTTTTGCGGTGAGCTTGGATCCCACCATGTCATGGTGCCGGAAGCTGACCGCCCCGGAGGGCTCAAATTTACGGGTGGCGGGTTTGCCGACGTCGTGCATCAACGCAGCAAACCGCAGCACGAAGTCAGGCCCGGGGACGGCCCCGTCGGCGCCCGTCTCCAGGCGGCAGGCTTGCTCGAGCACAGTCAACGAGTGCTGGTAGACATCCTTGTGACGGTGATGCTCATCGATTTCCAGACGCAACGCCGCCACCTCGGGAAGCACGTAGTCGGCCAACCCGCTTTCCACCATCAGGTCAATGCCCCGTTGAGGTGCGTCCCCCAGGACCAGTTTCACCAGTTCGTCGCGGACCCGCTCGGCGGAGATGATGGTGATGCGTTGGGCCATGGAAGCCATCGCCTCGGACACTTCAGGGGCCACCTCGACCCCCAGTTGGGAGGCGAAGCGTGCGGCCCGCATCATGCGCAGGGGGTCATCCGAGAACGACGACGACGGTGCCCCGGGGGTCCGCAGCACCCCCGTTTTCAGGTCCCGGAGGCCCCCATAGGGATCCACCAGCTCCATCGATGGAAGCCGGAGCGCCATGGAGTTGATGGTGAAGTCACGGCGCAGCAGATCATCCTCCAGGGTGTCCCCGAAAGCGACAACCGGTTTACGGGACGCGGGGTCGTAAGCCTCCGCCCGATAGGTGGTCACCTCGATCATGAAGCCGCCCTTACGGAGTCCGATAGTGCCGAAATCTCTGCCGATCTCCCAGTAGGAATCGGCCCACCCGCGGATGACATTCAGGGTCTGGTCCGGTGTGGCGTTACTGGTGAAGTCGAGATCCGGGGAGGTGCGGTGCAGGAAGAGGTCGCGGACAGGCCCGCCCACCAGCGACAGTTCATGTCCGGCGGCAACGAAGAGCCGTCCCAATTCGGTAACAACCGGGGGGAGCGGAGCGGTAAGGGTTGAGTTGTCTAACAGGTGCACCATAGTGCTTAAAGGGTGCCAGATGCCACGGCAAATTCCACTATGGGGGCGGCCGGGGCCGGGGACGGCCGACACGCGGGTACCGGCCCAGCAGGACGGCGGAGCTTATGGATCGTCATCAACCGAAGCGAAAGATCGTTAGAGTGGACTGCATGGACCGTCCTGTTCCAAGCGCACCCAAGCGGACCCCGTTGACAGTGTCAATGGGCAGTGCTGGCGCGCCCCAGGTCCACCAGTCGCTGCCGACCGTCGAGGAAGTGTCAGCAGGCGGCATAGTGGTCGATACCTCCGATGACCAGCTCAACGTAGCGATCATTGCCCGGCTGAACCGTGGCGGCCGACTCGAGTGGTGCCTTCCGAAAGGTCATCCCGAAGGTAGAGAAAACAATTCCGAAGCTGCGGTGCGGGAAATCGAGGAAGAAACCGGCATCAAGGGCCGCATTCTTACTGCCTTGGGCAGTATCGATTACTGGTTCACCGTCAGTGGGCACCGCGTTCATAAAACAGTTCACCACTATCTCCTGATCTCCACTGGTGGCCGGCTCACCATCGAGAATGACCCGGACCACGAAGCAGTCGATGTGGCGTGGGTTCCCCTGGCTGAGCTGGGAAAGAAGCTCTCCTTCCCCAATGAGCGCCGCATCGCTGACCTGGCCCGGGAAGTCCTCCCGGACTACCTGTAAGTCCGCGTTATCGCCACGGGGCCAGTGGTGAGACGATAGACAACGATGTCGGACTCAAACACAGCCTCCCTCCCCGTGCAGGACGCTGGGGTACTGCCCAGCCGCCGCGCAATTCAATCTGGCGACACTGCTGCCACCTCAGCCGACGACGGCGCGCACTCTTCCACTGAAGCCCCGGATACAACAGCGCGCTCGAGCGCCATCATGGCGGCGGGAACCCTTGTGTCCCGAGTGCTCGGACTGGTCCGGGTGGCCCTCCTTGCGACGGCGCTCGGCGCCTCCGGCGGGGTGGTGGATGCATTCTCCATAGCCAATAGCCTGCCGAATTTCATCTATCTCATGGTTGCCGGCGGGGTGTTCAACGCCGTCCTGGTGCCGCAGATTATTAAAGCTACGCAAAACCCTGATCGGGGAGCCGACTTCATCAGTCGCCTCATTACCCTCGCTGTCATAGTCCTCCTGGTCCTGACTGCTTTGGTCACTCTCGCCGCACCCCTGATCATGACCCTGGTCACCGACTTTTCGGGTGAGCGTCTGGCGCTAGCCACCATTTTTGCGTATTGGTGCCTCCCACAGATTTTTTTCTATGGCCTCTACGCGATTATCGGTCAGGTCCTCAACGCCAATGGCTCCTTTGGCCCCTATATGTGGGCGCCGGTCGCAAACAATATCGTGTCAATTGCTGCGCTGGTGTCTTTCATTGTTTTGATGGGCTCGCAACTCGACAGCTCGCACACACCGGACTCGTGGACCTCGTCCCAGACACTGCTGCTCGCGGGAGGTACCACTCTCGGGATCATCATTCAGGCATTGGTTCTCTTCTGGCCGCTGAAGAGGCTCGGGCTGGGCCTCAAGCCAACATTCGGGTGGCGGGGGGTGGGATTGGGTCGCACCGGCAAACTGGCTTCCATCACCATCATCACCATGCTTGTAGGCAACGGCTTGTACCTGGTCAACATCCGTGTTGCCTCAATTGCCGCCGAAGCACGGCCGGACTATCTCGCCAGGGTGCCGCCGCAGCAGATTGCGGGACCCTTCAACCTTGACATCGGAACAATGGTGTACGTCCTGCCCCATTCCGTGATCGCCCTCTCTATCGCCACGGTGATGTTCAATCAGCTGGCGGCGGCCCATAGTCGCAACGATTTGGCCTTAATCAAGGAGACACTGTCACGTGGCCTTCGCATTATGGGGGTAGCAACAGTTTTCGGTGCGGCAGTTCTACTGGCGCTGGCAGTACCACTGGGGATGCTGTTCTCGGGTGGGATCCGACCGGACGGAGCACTCAACGCCGTGCTCATTTCCCTGCTGGCCATCGGGGCACCTTTCCTCAGTGCCAACTTCTTCCTGAACCGGGTCTTCTACGCGGCCGAGGACGCCGTGACTCCGCTACGCATCCAGCTCATCCTGTCTGTAATCGGGGTGGCGTTGGCATTGATATCCGGGACTTTTGCGCCGGAATACATTGTCCCACTGCTGGCTGTCAGCTACTCGCTGGGCAACATCATCGCCGTCGTCGTCAGCCACACGTTCCTGGTGCGCAAGATCGGCTCTTACGGTGCGGGCCGCGTCTACGATGTCCATGTTCGGCTTGTCCTCGCCGGGATGGCGTCCGCTGCAGTTGGTACCGGGGCGCTCTGGCTTTTCGGTGGCTACAGCATCGAAGGCTTTGTCTGGCAATCGGTCCTGGCCGCCTTCAGCGTGCTCGCCGTTTGTGGCACGCTGATGGCGCTTGTCTACCTGCTCATGCTCAAGGTTCTGCGCATTAGGGAGCTGGATGACTTCCTGGCTCCCCTCTTGTCCCGATTCACTCGCACCAAGTGAACTCGGCACCGGCATGCGAGCCGAAAACCCGCGGATCCACGGTACTGACCGGTAGCATTGGTGGGAATCATCTGCAATTGACTTCACGCGCTGAACAGGATGCTGTTCGTCGCCCGAGAATCCATTCATTCCACGGGAGGAACACGTGCCACAACCAGTAGACGTCGGATCAGTATTGGGAGGCCGCTACAAGGTCACCGCCTACGTACTGGCTTCTGCTGACCGGGACCTCGTGCTCGACGGTATGGACCAGGTATTGAATCGGCCAGTCAGCATCCTGGTCGCTTCAGCTTCCAACGCCAGCCAAATAGCCGCTACCGCCCGTGAAGTGGCCACTGGTGAACGGGCGGGGAACATCCAGGTCCTTGATCTGGGCGTCACCGACGAGAGCACCTATCTGGTCACCAACCGTGCCTCCCCAGCCGACTTGTTGGATCTCGTTGTCCCTCAGGATGCACCGTTTGTCGAACCATTTTTCACCGATACCCTTGGATCGGAAATCTTCGGCGGGCCCCGCTCCACCGAACCCGAGACTTACGATGACGACGACGATTACGACTACTACGACGACGACCAGCCCGAAAAGAAGTCCCGCCTGCCGAAGGCCCGGCTGCCGAAGTTCGGCAAGGGTGCCGCGGCTGCTGGCGCTGCGGGTGTCACTGCGGGAGCCTCCGGCGCTGACGCTGCCACCCCCGCCTCAGCCAACCCGGCGTCCGCTTCGTCAGCGGTTCCTCCGCCGCCGGCATCTGCGCCCCGCGGCAGCGACCAGCCCAAGGTGTCCCTCTGGTCAGAAAGCGACTACGACGCCGATGCAAAGCGGACAGACGATTCCGGCCGGGCCGCGTCACACTTTCCTGCTGCAGCCGCCTCCGGTGGCGGAGCACCTGAAGATTACGACGAATACGACACAGCTGAGGACGATGACGAGGGAAACAACCCGAAGTACACCCGGGTCCTCGTCGGAGTGGTGCTCGCGATCATCCTGGTGACCGTCGTTGCCCTGGCCGTCAACCAGCTCAGCAACTACTTTTCGCCTGACCCCCTAGCGGGCGCCGAGACCACCACCGCTCAGGTGGAAGAGGAACCGACCGACGACGTCGCAACCACCCCTGCCGAAGGCCCTGAGGAAACTCCAGAACCAACGGTGGAAGCAGTTGAGCCAGTCCCCGCGAATGTGACACGCCTCGTCCCCGATAATGCAGAGTTGAACGCCGAAACTGACGCGGACCTTCCCCTGATTATCGATGGTAATCCTGGCAGTTTCTGGGGCTCCCTCGTCTTCGCGAACGAGACTTTTGGCGGCTTGGCCCAGAGCATGGCTCTTGTCGTCGAACTCGAAGAGGAGTCGACCATCAGCCAGATCCAGATCGAGCAACTCAACGGCTCCGGTGGCAGTTTCACTGTCCTCCTCAATGATGAGCCGACCCTCGACGGCGCAGATCAGATTGCGCAGAGCTCCTTCACCGGGCCGACAATCAACATCCCTGTCCCACCAGGCGCGGAGGGCGAGCCCGCCACCGCTCAGTACGTCATTGTCAACCTCACCCAGCTTCCGCGTTTGACCAACGTTCAGGCCATCTTCCCCTGGGGCGTCCGGATAGCGGAGATCAGCGTCTCCTAAACTTCACCTTTTGTTGAGCGGTGCGCTTCGCGGACGGAATAAGCTTGACCCTGACGCGGTTCTTATAAATGACCGCTCAGCCGGGCCCCAGGCTCCTGTAGTGGTGTCAACAAAGGAAGGTCTACCAAACCCGTGAGTATAGAAACCGGCACAACCGGAACCAGCAGCACCGATCCACAGAAGATCCACGATGTGATCATTGTGGGCTCAGGACCGGCCGGATACACAGCCGCCGTGTACACCGCCCGCGCGAATCTGGCGCCTCTGATGATTGCCAGTTCCGTCAAAGCCGGCGGTGAACTGATGAACACCACGGATGTGGAAAACTATCCTGGCTTCCCTGAAGGTGTCATGGGACCGGATCTGATGGAGCAGTTCGAAAAGCAGGCCGTACGGTTCGGCACAGAGATACTGTTCGAAGATGTGACGTCGCTTGAGCTCTCCGGCGCGGTCAAGACGGTCACCATCGGCACAGGTGAGACTTTCAGCGCGCGATCCATCATTGTGTCTACCGGTTCCGAGTATCGTGAACTCGGACTTGAGGATGAGAAGCGTCTTTCAGGGCACGGCGTCAGCTGGTGTGCAACCTGTGACGGGTTCTTCTTCAGGGACCAGGACATTGCAGTGATTGGCGGGGGTGACTCCGCAATGGAGGAGGCCCTTTTCCTGACGAAATTTGCTCGCTCCGTCACAGTGGTCCACAGGCGGGACTCGCTTCGTGCATCCAAGATCATGCAGGATCGGGCATTGAGCCACGAGAAGATCCGCTTCATCTGGAACTCCGAGGTTGTGGGGATCGACGGCGACTCCAAGGTAACGGGTTTGCGCCTGGCTAGCACTGTAGACGACTCAACCCAGCATCTCCCGGTCACCGGGGTTTTCGTTGCTATCGGCAACGACCCTAGGGTGGACCTGGTACGGGGAGTGCTCGAGCTCACGACAGAAGGCACCATCGCTGTCCAGGGCCGCACATCCAAGACCTCTCTACCCGGGGTATTTGCCGCGGGCGACGTGATCGACCCTACCTACCGCCAAGCCATCACTGCCTCCGGTTCAGGATGTGTTGCGGCAATTGACGTAGAGCATTACCTCGCTGACCTCGGGGACTCGGTTGAGACGGCGGCGGAAGTACCAACACCGCCAGCCGAACAGGTCTCTGAAGATGCCCACGTATCCAGCACCACCCAAGGAGAGTAGCTATGACTGCAAGAGAAGTCACCGACGCGTCCTTCGACGCCGATGTATTGAAATCAACAAAGCCAGTGCTCGTCGACTTCTGGGCCGAATGGTGTGGACCGTGCCGTAAGTTGTCGCCTATCCTCGACGAAATTGCCGGAGAACATTCGGAAAAGGTTGATGTCGTCAAACTCAACGTCGATGATAATCCGGCTACCGCTGCGAAGTATGGAATCACTTCGATCCCGGCCGTCTATGTGTTCAAGGACGGCGTAGTTGCAGCACAATCCATCGGTGCTAAGCCAAAGCAGGTTTTGGAGCGGGAATTCGCTGACTTCCTGAAGTAGGAAGCGTTTCGAGCCTGCACCTTTTTTCAGGGGCCATCACTTCTGTACGAAGTGGTGGCCCTTTTCACGCCTGTTGACTGTTTCACGTGAAACTGGATTGGACCCCGGAGCCATATCCTCATCTTGGCAGGACTTTCAGCCGAGGCACGTCACGTGGTCGGACTGACATGGCCGCCCCTGAAGGACGCTGCGTGATAATCAATATGGTGCAGCCCGTAGGAAATGTACTTGCAGCAGCGAAGTAGACCGGCACCCTTCCACCCCATGACTACTCGTAGCCCTGTAGTGCTGTAGTGCTGTTGACGGATCCGTGCTGCGCCGTCGCGCGAAATCTCACTCCGCGTCCCGTGGAGACAAACGGGTCCGCATCGACCGGTCTCTTAGACCCGCGCGTGGCACTGGAACTAAACACCTCAGGCCCCGCCTTCCGCACAACATCTCCGGCCTCGCGGGGTGACATCTCCAACCTGACTCCGTGACCTTTCAGCTGACTGCTAGCTTCACTCAGGTCACCACAGATACTAGTCACGGCTCGGGATTCTTTGGTGGCGTCCACAATGTTCCACGTGAAACGTTCGGTTCTGTGGAAGGCCTCGTGTCGTGCCGCATAAGTGGATGCCAGCTGCCAGGATCCAGTCCGGTCCCGTGCATCGGAAAGGCGGGCCCACACGGGACGCCGGAAAGCGTCGTTGCTAGTGCAGCAACGACCGGATACCCGTAGATCGACCTTTATAGCTAGCGCGGCGCCCTCAAGTGGACTGAATGTTGCTAAATATCCGTCTTTTGGTGGAATACGGATGGATACTGACGCGGGGACGCTCAAGTCGAGTTCGCCGCTCTCCTAAAACTCCAAAGATTACGAAGGAACCGATGAGATCCGAGTATGTCTTCCCACGCGGGGTGGGAACCTCCTACCATGGAAACCTCGCTACCAGTCGTCCCTGAGTTGGTTCGTATTCGAAGTTGTGACCCAGCCTGCGCATCCCAGGCCGGAAGACACTTGTTCCACGTGAAACATCTTCTCTGCCAGCTACAGGCCAAATAGGAGTCAAAGGGGCGCCAGCTGCCAGAAATCGACAGAAACCCTAGCCATGGTGGAACTCCCGCTAGCGTGGCGACCCCTGGTGTCGCTGATAGGCAACTTTCGGCCTGCGCGGCACCCAGAGCACCGGGTAGGTACAACAATCCCGTCAGGTGTGGGGAGAACCGCAGGGCAATATTAGGGACCCTTACGGCAATTGTGTTTCCCCCCTGGGGAAGGACCCTCTAGGGCTTCTCGTCTAGACCTCACTTTTCGCTAGCTGCCGTCCACGTGAAACGTCGGAGGGGGACGGTCGTTTCACGTGAAACGACACCGTGCGGCGCCTTGGTACTCCAGAGCGCTCGGAACGAAGTGACCGGGAGTCAATTCAGAAACGTTAGACGCTGCATCAGGGCGGAAGAACTGTCGGCGAATGCGAACGCGGCCAGAGATGAGGCGTGAAGTTGTCGTATGACGGCCATTGCCCACTATTCGGCTGGTTGTGGATCGAATTGGACTAGGGCAGCTTCGAACACAACAAGAACACCCTCATGTTCTGTGTCTCAGTCCGGGAGAAGCTGCCGAGAATGTGCAGCCTATCGGTGACTAAAGGACGGCTGTTTCACGTGAAACCGAAGATTCCTGCCCCGGACCAGCAACGTTGTACAACAGCGCTCACAATAGGGGCAAAGTGCTACCGATTCAGCAAGGTTATGGACAGCACACGGCAACCATGGCTAATCTGACCTGTTTCACGTGAAACCTGCCGCCCTGCGGATCTATGTATCCAGCCCGTCCATGAGGTCCACTGCACAAAAGGGGGCCTGTCACGCCTGATATCTGAATGTCCTGGCTACATTCCGGGGGCAAATTGGCACCGAAACACACAGAGTCTTGCCCCCCAGATGGAGATCTCTTGATTTTTCTAACCCAATTCCCAAGGCACTACCCGAAACATCCAACTCTTTTGGGCAACCTTTACCGCCTTGTTGACATGTTTCACGTGAAACAGCGCATATCTAACCCGGATATCTAGGCCTAGGAGGCCCCCGAGGTACCGAGAACTCCCATAATGCGGTTGAGGTCGTCGACGCTGGCGAATTCGATGCTGACCTTCCCCTTACGGGCGCCCAGGGTGATCTTGACGCTGGTGTCAAGACGGTCTGAGAGGGAGGATGCTAGATAATCCAACCGTTCATGCCGAGCTCCGGCGCGTGGCGTGTTCGGCTTCACCGGGCGGCGCAGCCCATCGTTCATTGAGACGAGCTCTTCCGTGGTGCGCACTGACAATCCCTCAGCGACGATCTTCTGAGCCAGCTTTTCCATCTCAACCTGATCGCCTAATCCAAGCAAGGCCCGAGCATGTCCGGCCGAGATAACGCCAGCAGCAAGGCGCCTCTGGACTAGCGGTGGCAACTTCAGCAGACGGAGGGTGTTCGATATTTGCGGGCGCGAGCGACCAATGCGTTCTGCGAGTTCGTCATGAGAACAACCAAAATCGTCCAGCAATTGCTGATATGCTGCGGCTTCTTCAAGTGGATTGAGTTGACTACGGTGCAAGTTCTCCAGGAGGGCATCCCTGAGGAGATCGTCGTCCGTCGTCGAGCGGATGATTGCCGGCACCACTGCAAGGCCAGCTTCTCTGGTTGCGCGCCAGCGCCGTTCACCCATGACGAGCTCGTAGGGCTGTTCCCCACCCTCCGTCGAAGGGCGGACAACAATGGGCTGGAGCACTCCGATTTCGCGAATTGAGTTAACAAGTTCGGCCATCTCGTCGTCGTCAAAGACACTTCGAGGCTGTTTCCGATTCGCGTGGATGAGGTTCACGGGGATCTCGGCAAATGTCGCGCCAGGCACCGCGACCAAATTCGGGTCTGCTGGCTGCGGTGCTGTTTCACGTGAAACGTTCTCCGGAGTGCGGTCTGAATCCGCCTCTACAGAAGGGCTAGCGTCCTCCACCTCCACCACCTGATCTTCCAGCGGGCCGGAGGGTTCACCGACAGTGGGAATGTTTTCGGTCGTGAGATTAGACGAGGTGGGAGTAGACTCGACGACCGCGGGGGGCACCTCAACCGCTGAATCTTCTCCGGATTCCTCGGCTGCGCTTTCGCTGGCAATCCTTTTGGGAACCCGCGTGGCTTTCTTCACAGGCGTTCGTTTGGAGCCCCGGGTAGAGGCCGTAAGCGCATCCTTGTTGATTCCAGAAGCGGGTCGCTGTGAACGCGCAGACCCCGAGACGGAATCCTCCGCCTCCTCCCTGGGCGGTGCTGATGGGAAAAACAGATCAGCCGGCCGCCCGCTGCGCGGCGTCACAGAGTCTATCCCCGAGGTCTCTTCGTTCGACGGGGCGCTTGGAATGAGAGCTCCCAGTCCACGTCCCAATCCGCGTCGCTTTTCGGCCATGACCAGGTCCCTTCAAAAGTGCAGAGCAATCCGCATCGGGTGATTATTGATACCCACACTACTGCGGGAAGTGGTGAAACGGCTTGAGGCTAGCTATCCGCGCAGGGCGATTTCCGAAGCTGCTTCAAGGTAGGACAGAGCACCGCTCGAGGACGGGTCGTAAGTAATCACCGTCTGTTGGTAACTCGGCGCCTCAGAGATCCTGACCGAACGCGGTACGACGGCCTTCAAAACCTGCTTGGGAAAGTGCTCTCGCACCTCCGCAGCCACCTGCGCTGCAAGGTTTGTCCTACCGTCATACATTGTCAGCAGGATTGTAGATACCACTAACTCAGCATTGAGGTGCTTTTGGATCATCTCAATATTTTTCAGCAGTTGACTGAGACCCTCCAATGCATAATATTCGCACTGGATTGGTATCAGAACCTCCTTCGCGGCCACAAAGGCGTTTACCGTGAGGAGGCCCAGGCTTGGGGGACAGTCAATAAAGACATAGTCCAACCGTTCGTCACCACGGTCTTCGCGCTCCTGAGAGTAGAGGTCAATGGCCCGCCGCAGGCGCTGCTCCCTGGCCACCAGCGATACCAGTTCGATCTCCGCGCCGGCAAGATGGATGGTTGCAGGAGCACAAAGGAGCTTCGGAACATCAGGACACGGGACTACGACTTCCCCGAGGGGGAGGTCATCGATGAGCACGTCATAGATACTGTCGACTTCTGCATGGTGCGGAATCCCCAGGGCCGTGGATGCATTGCCCTGAGGGTCGATATCGATGACCAGCACATTCAGGCCCGCTGCCGCGAGTGCTGCGGCAATGTTGACAGTGGTCGTGGTTTTCCCCACGCCACCTTTTTGATTGCTCACCGTCAACGTGCGGGTAGCACTAGGTTTGGGAAGGCTACGCCCGCTCAGTTTTTCCCTGCGACGGTTCTCGCTGGCCAACTCCCGTGCCAGGGGTGTGCTGTCGTCCATCGCGTCCATAACATTCCTTGGTGATGCGCTAGGGGTAATCGTTTGGGCAGGAACCGGTGCCGCCTGGGAACTGGACACCATAAAAGTGGTTTCACGTGAAACAATTCCCATATTTGCCGGATCAGCAAACACTTCTGGTTGTATTTCGCCAAGAGTGACAGCTAACTGCGACCCTGCTGATAGCAAGGATTGACTTCGCTTCGCAGCGTCTTTTGTTGTCACGCAGGATAACTCGCTTTCAGCATTCCGGGGTCGGTCCTACTTCTAGAGTACCGGTCACTGGCTCGAACGAACCTCGGGACAAGCGCTATTGGTGAAGATTCGAAGGGGCTGTAAGCAGACTACCCAACGGTGATACGGACGACCGTAGTTGGTTGGTCCAATACTCCGGCACCGACCTGTACTACAGAGGTATTCCGGCCACCAAGCTTCCGGATCAGTTTCGCGGCCTTTTTGACTTCCTCAGCAGCACTTTGTCCCTTGATCGCCAACACCTGACCGCTTCCAGCCAGAATGGGAATCGTCATTGTCGCAAGGCCCCCCAGCGCGGATACGGCCCGAGCAGTAACGACGGTTGCCGAGACCTTCCCTACAGCCTCCTCCGCGCGTCCGCGAAACACCTTGACATTGTCAAGACCCAGATCGGCGACTACCTCATTGAGCCAGGTGACACGACGCTCGAGTGGCTCGATAAGGGTGAAGGACAAGTCGGGGCGGGCGATAGCCAACGCTATGCCAGGCAATCCGGCACCGCTGCCGACATCTGCCACCACAGCCCCTGCTGGGAACAGTTCGGCAGTCACTGCGCAATTCAAAACGTGGCGGCTCCATAACCGTGGAACCTCTCGCGGTCCCAGCAGACCACGTTCAATACCGGTCGTCGCCAGATGCTCTACGAAGCGCTCAGCCAAGCCGAGGCGGTCACCGAAGATTGATCGGGCAGCTGCAAGTTCTGATTCACTAATTTCCACCATCAGGTATGCCTCGACTCCCGGATTCCTAGGAATCCGCCGGTGAGACAACGATATGCCGCCCGGACCCTTCACCTTCCGACTCGCTGATCGAGCCGAGCTCCGCGACCACATCATGAACGATCTTGCGCTCATATGCAGACATAGGCTCCAGGGCGACCTCCTCGCCCGATTCCTTGGCCTTGTTCACCGCATCCACCGCAATGGTGCGTAGCTCTTTGCCCCGCACCTCACGGAACCCGTCAATATCGAGCACCAGTCGTGACCGGTTGTCCGTCGATGTGAGAACCGAGAGCCGAGCCAGTTCCTGCAGAGCCTCCAACACCTCACCATCTTTTCCAACCAAACCGCTTAGTGCGCCACCGTCTGGATCCTCGGAGACGATAGAGATGTAGGTACGCCCGTTCCGAACCTCAATGTCGATATCTCCGTCGATATCGGCGATGTCCAGTAGCTCCTCCAGGTAATCCGCTGCAACATCACCCTCATCCTCGAGCCGACTGATAGTTGCCGATGAATCACCGGCCTCGCCAGCTGAGTCGACCACTTCTTCCACGCCGTCCGCCGGTGCACTCTCAGCTGTCATTTTTTCTTCCTGTTCTTACGCTGGGGCTGTGTGCGCTGACCCTTGGTCTCAATGACCTCTTCAGACGCTGGATCGGCGTTCTTCTCGCCAAGCAGGGGGGTCATCGGAAGCCCCTTCTTCGCACGTCGCTCGGCAAGCGCCTTCGCCGCAGGCGACCCTGGAGTGGGCATTTTTCGGATCACATAGAACTGCTGAGCCATCGTCCAGATGTTGGTCGTGGTCCAGTAAATAAGCACGCCAATCGGAAAGTTGATACCGCCAATACCAAACACCAAAGGCAGGATGTACAGCATGAGCTTTTGCTGACGCATAAAGGGGCTTTGCATTGCCTCTTCAGACATGTTCTTCGCCATGATCTGTTTCTGCGTTATGAACTGTGACCCGGTCATCGCCAAAATCATGATCACCGACAGAATGATCACGCTGACGTTCGCGTTGTCCCCAAAGCTGCCCAGGAACGTGGACGAAAGAGGTGCGCCGAATATTGATGCGTCATCGAACTGCCGGACTTCTTCGGTGGTCATGGCACCGATTGTTTCCCCAGTCTCGGATGCCTTGGACACACCGTTGAGCACCGTGAAAAGTGCAAAGAAGAACGGCATCTGGATCAGGATGGGGAGACAGGCCGCGAACGGGTTGGTGCCATGCTTCTTATACAGCGCCATCTGCTCTTGGGTCATCGCCTGCCGCGACAGCTGGTCTGTCTTACCCTTGTATTTCTTCTGCAGTTTCCTCAGATCAGGCTGGAGTGCCTGCATGCCGCGCTGAGCTTTAATCTGTTTGACGAAAACTGGGATGAGGGCCGCACGGATCACCACCACGAGACCCACGATGGACAGGGTCCAGGTCCAGCCAGACGCCGCGTCCATGCCGAGGAAGGTGAAGCCGTCGTGGAAGAACGTCATGATCCACGACACCAACCACTGGAACGGGAAGAGGATCGTATTGAAGAAGTCCATAGCTATTTGCTCCTCAGGCCGCCGAGCGGCTTTCGTCATCAGCGGGAATCACAGGATGATTCAGCACAACAATTTTGGGTATTTTTCCGTCCGGGAACGATCTTCCGCCGGCAGGCACGTGATCCACCCCGCCGTCGTTCCAGGGATGGCAGCGGCAGATCCGACGAACGGCAAGACTGCCGCCCTTGACCGCTCCATGGACCGTCACTGCTTCCAGCGCGTAGGCGGAGCAGGAGGGGAAAAATCTACAGACCTGGCCATATAGCGGGGAAATAACCACCCGATAAGCCTTCAAAACAGCGATCATCGCGTTCCCGGGGAATTCACGGAGCAGCGAAACGCCAGAGGCAGCCGTGGTCATGTGCTGCCTCTCTTCCTGCTGGATGCCGAATCAAGTGCCCGGTCGAAGTCACTAGCGAGCTGACTCCAGGTTGCATCAGCGGCAGGCGGCAGCGCTCGAACCACCACCGCCAATCCACTGGAATGCCGGGATAAGGCTGACGCAGCCATTTGTCTTAGTCTCCTCTTAACGAGGTTTCGTGTCACTGCGTTCCCCACGCCCTTTGAGACGATGAACCCGAACCTGCTGGGTTCATCTGCGGAGGTAGTTACCGCATATAACACCAAGTTCCGGCGCCCAGAGCGGGAGCCGGAACGTACGGTATAGGTGAAGTCGGAGGCCGTTCGGACCCTGTTGATTCGAGTCAACATGTCAAAGTGTCCGAACCGGCCGGGTTGCCGTGGCGTTATGTATCGCCTGGCGAACCCACGTCTTCAAGCTAGCTGGGGCTGCTTATGCTGACAGCTCGGTGCGGCCTTTGCCGCGGCGCGCTGAAAGGATGGCTCGGCCGGCGCGTGTGCGCATCCGAAGGCGAAAACCGTGCTTCTTAGCCCGGCGGCGGTTATTCGGCTGAAAGGTCCGCTTGCTCACTGTATTTACTCCAAGACAATCTTAGGATGCGTCCGGTCCGTTGCTACAAGGGGGAAGAACAGACTGGCGATTCGACGTTTTGATATCTGCGGCTGATGCAGAGGCCAGCGGGTTTGTTTGATCGTCGATCAATTCGCAGGCATGCAGAATGCAGACATATAGGACTACATAACGTTAGGCGACTGCACACAGGCCAGTCAAACCGAGCGGCAGGGAGAGGTCGAGGGCTAAATCCACAAATCTGTGGACAACCTTGGTTAAGGCCCCATCTCACGGTCCGACGAGGGCCCTAAAGCACACCCGCTCAGCCCCGTAGACCAGCTATCTTCTCCAGTACCCATCCTCTAGTCTTGCCCAAGGGTCGTTTATCCACCAGCTGTGCATAACTCTGTGGATGAGGGCCGTTTTCGATGGACATGGTGGAGAGGTATTTGTGGGCCCGGACGAGATTAATGATGTAGGGAGTTCCTGGCGCAAGGTCATTCGCACCCTGGAACACGATGAGAGGGTCACGCCCAGACAGCGAGGATTCGTTGTATTGGCCCAGGCTCAAGGGTTGATCGGGACTACCCTCCTGGTCGCAGTCCCGAACGAACTGACCCGTGAGGTTCTCCAGACCCACCTGAAGGCTGCCCTGGACGAGGCGCTGCGGGAAGTGTTCCGTGAGGATTTGCAGTGCGCTTTCGTTATCGACCCCGAACTCACACCGGTCGAGGTTGACGAGAGCGAGCCGGTACAGACCGCAGAACCAGCCAGGGAAGAGGCCAAGCCCGCGCCAACCCTGCCGAGCAACTCTCACGAGTTCGGTCGTCTCAACCCGAAGTATGTCTTCGATACCTTCGTGATCGGTTCGTCCAACCGGTTTGCCCATGCAGCAGCGGTAGCTGTTGCGGAGGCGCCCGCCAAGGCCTACAACCCCTTGTTCATCTACGGCGACTCAGGGCTCGGTAAAACCCATCTCCTGCATGCCATCGGTCATTACGCCCGGCATCTCTACACAGGAATTCGGGTGCGCTACGTCAATTCGGAGGAGTTCACCAACGACTTCATCAACTCGATCCGCGATGACGAGGGCACAAGCTTCAAACAGACTTACCGGAACGTCGACATCCTCCTTATTGACGACATCCAGTTCCTCTCCGGTAAGGACCGCACCCAGGAAGAGTTCTTCCACACCTTCAATGCCCTCCACAATCACAACAAGCAAGTGGTCATCACCTCAGATCTACCCCCAAAACAGCTCTCAGGGTTCGAGGAACGGATGAGATCACGGTTTGAGTGGGGTCTGTTGACCGACATTCAGCCACCGGAGTTGGAAACCAGAATCGCCATTCTCCGAAAGAAGGCGATCAGTGAGGGAATGAGCGCTCCAGACGATGTGCTCGAGTACATCGCATCAAAAATCTCCACCAATATCCGGGAACTTGAGGGGGCGCTTATTCGCGTCACGGCCTTCGCCAGCCTGAATCGTCAACCAGTGGACGTGACACTCGCTGAGGTGGTTCTCAAAGATCTCATCACCGACGACGGCGCTCAGGAGATCACCTCCGCCGTGATCATGGCCCAAACTGCCGACTACTTTCAGATCAGCATGGAGGAGCTCTGCAGTAAATCCCGTACCCGGACTCTCGTGACCGCGCGGCAGATCGCAATGTATCTCTGCAGGGAGCTCACCGACATGTCACTCCCAAAGATTGGCCAGGAGCTGGGAGGTCGCGATCACACCACAGTGATCCACGCCGACCGGAAGATCCGTGAGCTCATGGCCGAACGCCGCGCAATCTTCAATCAGGTCACCGAACTGACCAACAGGATCAAACATCGCCGGAAAGACGCCTAACTACACCAGTGGTATTAACAGGTGTGGATAGAACTGTGGATAACTGGTCGAACAACAGCGATGTTAATGAGGACAACCCCCCAGAGCCTGTGGACCCGCTAACTTTCAAGGATTTTCCCCACAACCCCCCGCGCCTCCAAGGCTTCTCTATACACAACTTCTCAACAGGCTGTTGCCTGTACCTGCATAGTGTGAGGCAGTTATCCACAGTTTCAACAGGTGTTACTACGACTACGAACCTTAAATCCAAGGGTTCTTCCAAATAACATTTTCCCGCTCACCCACCCACGCTCCGATCCCGGCCAAACAAACCCAGAGCTCCCGAAAACCGCCCGGCGGCAGTCAGGCTAAGCTTTCTGTGAGTAATGTAGTTCCTTGCCCTCCGGCTGAGTCCTTTCCCCCGTTGGCCAAGCAATCTTCCCGAGAATTATGTTGAGAAAGGCGGCACCCTTCAGTGAAATTCAGAGTCGAGCGGGATGTTCTAGCTGAGGCCGTAACCTGGACGGCGCGTTCCTTGTCCCCCCGTCCGCCTGTGCCGGTGCTGTCGGGTCTCTTGATTAAGGCAGCCGGTGGAACACTTAGCCTTGCCAGTTTCGACTACGAAATTTCTGCGCGGCTCGAGATCCCAGCTGATGTAGCTGAAGAGGGGACCATTTTGGTGTCCGGGCGTCTATTGGCTGACATCTGCCGTAGCCTTCCTTCGGCCCCTGTCGAGGTGGAAACTGAAGGCACCAAGGTGACGTTGACTTGCCGCAATAGCCGATTCAACCTGGCAACAATGCCGGAGGGTGAGTATCCCGAACTTCCGACCCCACCAGAAGTAAGCGGAGTTGTCGACGGAGACGCTTTCTCACAAGCCGTCTCCCAGGTCATCATCGCTGCAAGCCGGGATGACACACTGCCCATCCTCACGGGTGTGCGGATGGAAATTGAAGATGACCTGATTACCCTCCTTGCGACAGACCGATACCGGCTCGCGCTGCGCGAAGTGTCCTGGAAACCCAGGACGCCCGGAATCTCCACTAGCGCACTGGTAAAGGCCAAAACACTCAACGAAGTAGCGAAAACCCTTGGAAGTGCCGGCGATCTGAGCATTGCCCTTTCAAACGACCGGGAATTGATCGGCTTTGAAAGCGGGGGACGCCGAACTACATCGCTCCTGGTCGATGGCGACTACCCCAAGATTCGGGCGTTGTTCCCGGAAAGCACGCCCATCCACGCGACTGTCGAGACCGGTGTGCTGGTCGAGGCAGTTCGCAGGGTCTCGCTGGTTGCCGAACGAAATACCGCTGTCCGCATGGCCTTCAGCGCAGGACAGGTGACGCTCGATGCGGGTACGGGCGAAGATGCCCAGGCCTCTGAAGCAATCGAGGCCACCTTGGATGGGGACGACATCACGGTCGCTTTCAACCCGCATTATCTCAGCGAGGGCCTGGGCGCCTTCAACAGCAAATTTGTTCGGTTCTCCTTCACCACACCCCCGAAGCCCGTGGTCATCTCCGCACAGGAAGACGCGACCGGGGAAGACCGTACGGACTACCGATACCTGCTGATGCCGGTCCGAATGGCCAATTGATAAGTTCACCAGCGACAGAGAAACGTCGGGTAGATCCCAGTCCCCGTCCTCAGGAAGCGAAGCGGAAATGCACATTGGCCTCATCGGACTCGGCAAGATGGGTTTCAACATGCGGGAAAGGCTTCGCCGAAAAGGGCTGACCGTTACCGGATTCGATAGAAACCCAGATCTTTCAGACATCGGTTCTCTCGACGGTCTGGTATCTGCGGTCCAGACACCGCGCGTGATCTGGGTGATGGTCCCCGCTGGAGAGATCACCAAATCTGTGATCCGCGATCTCGCCGAGCTGCTGGAACCTGGGGACCTGGTGATTGATGGCGGCAACTCACGCTTCACCGATCACCAAGAGAACGCGGCGTTGCTTGCGAAAAAGGATATTGCTTTCGTCGACTGTGGTGTTTCCGGTGGCGTTTGGGGCCTCGAAAATGGTTATGGGCTGATGGCGGGCGGAGCCGACGCCGATGTGCAGCGGGCTCTCCCTGTCTTCGACGCCTTACGTCCGGATGGGCTCCGGGAAGAAAGCTTTGTGCACGTCGGTGACGTAGGCGCTGGGCACTACGCAAAAATGGTTCACAACGGGATCGAATACGGCCTGATGCAGTCTTATGCGGAGGGTTATGAACTGTTGGCAGCGAAAGACATCATCAAGGATGTTCATGGCACCTTCCAGGCCTGGCAACATGGAACGGTCGTCCGATCGTGGTTGCTTGACCTGCTGGTCAAGGCGCTCGACGAGGATCCGGAGCTGAGTAAGATCGCCGGTTATGTTGAGGACTCCGGCGAAGGACGATGGACTGTAGAGGAAGCTATCGCCAGCGAAATTCCGGTTCCCGCCATCACTGCGGCGCTGTTTGCACGATTTTCCTCCCGCCAGGATGATGCCCCCGCGATGAAGATGGTGGCTGCACTCCGAAACCAATTTGGTGGACATGCAGTACGCACCCCCAAGGAATCCGCGTGAGTGGGTCATCATGTACGTTCAGCATCTGTCCCTGACGGACTTCCGCACCTACAGCCAGGTTGAAGTGCCGCTGGAAGCGGGAGTAACAGTCTTTGTAGGTCCCAACGGCGTGGGCAAGACAAATATCGTCGAGGCCATCGGCTATCTCGCTTCTCTTTCCTCGCACCGGGTGAGCTCAGACAAACCCCTGATCGCGTTCAACGCGGAGCGTGCTCTGGTCAGGGGAAGACTGGTTCGCGGAACCCAAACCACCAGCGTCGAGGTTGAGATCAACGCTGATCGGAGTAACCGCGCACGGATAAATCGTGCGAACCCGGTCAGGGCGAGCGACGCGGCTGGCATCCTCCGTACTGTACTTTTTGCGCCGGAAGACCTTGCACTGGTGAAAGGTGATCCTTCCAACCGGCGGCGATTTCTGGATGATCTGATGGTGACTCTGCTCCCACATCGGGCGGGAATTAGCGCCGACTATGAGCGGGTGCTCAAACAGCGGAATGCATTGCTGAAATCGGCACGGGCCAGCGGAAAGTTCACTGCCTCCCATGAAGCGACGCTCGATGTATGGGATCAGCACCTCGCGGAAGCTGGCGCCAGGTTATTGCATGCCCGACTCGTCGTGCTGGGTCAGCTAAAGCCGCATCTGGAGCGGGCATATCACCAGCTCACCGACGGATCCAAGGTTGCGGTAGCGACGTACCGGTCGTCCCTGTCGGGAGCCGACGACGACGGCGGGGGTGCCAGCGAAGATGACACCTTGAGTTCATTAAGTGTGGAAGAACTGACTGAGAAATTTATCGCAGTGCTTCTGGTCCACCGGAAGAAGGAGCTTGACCGCGGGATATCGCTCGTTGGACCCCATCGGGATGATGTCGACCTCGTGCTCGGTGGGACCGTTGCCAAGGGGTATGCCTCACATGGTGAAACCTGGTCGTTGGCTCTCGCCCTCAGACTGGGGTCGTATTATCTCTTGATTGAGGATGACCACACCCCCGGAGCAACCCCCGTGCTCATTCTCGACGATGTGTTCGCTGAGTTGGACGCCAGTAGGCGGAAGAAACTTGCGGCAATCGTCGGTGGAGCTGAACAGGTCCTGGTTACTGCTGCTGTCAGCGATGATATTCCCGAATCCCTAGTTGGACACCAGTTCCAGGTGGTGCCGGGAGGCCTGGTCAGTAGTGGAACCTAGGAACCCTCGTCCGGAGGGAACCGTGCCGGAAGACTCGCCCGAAGACGATCAGGCTGGGGGCGGGGAACCCTATCTGGATGCTCCGCAATCATTGTTGAACAGAGTCCGCGATGCCTCACGAAGCCGCGGAAACACCCGGTTACCCGCCGGACGGCGTGGTGTGGCAAGCCCCAAACGGCGGGCGCCAGGGTCCATCACCTATACGGGCCGTGATCCCGAGGGGTTGGGAAATGTCTTTAGTCGGCTGCTTAGTGAGCGCGGGTGGAAATCCCCAGTGGCGGTGGGCTCGGTGCTTGCCCGGTGGGATGAACTCGTCGGACCGGAGATCGCATTGCACTGCAGGCCCGAAAGTTTTGACGGGAGTACCGTGCTCGTTCGCTGTGACTCTACTGCCTGGGCTACACAGCTCAGATTGATCAGCCCGATGCTAATTCAAAGGTTTGATGCCGAGTTGGGCAGCGGCGTCGTCACCCGCATCTCGGTACTCGGGCCGGCTTCCCCCAACTGGAGGAAAGGTGGCCGGTCCGTCAAGGGAAGAGGGCCACGCGACACCTATGGATAAGGCCCTGTAGGACTCCGAGGGATGGGTCTATTGCCAGTTCGGTAAACGCCGTGTAGGGCCCTGAACTCCCCGCTGGAGGTATCCGGCCTTAGCTGCCGCCCTCCCGGCGGCTTATATGCGGCTTTATTCGCCATTAGAGGCCTGTTCAGTGAGGTATTGTCCACGACGGCAAGGTAGAATGATGGGAAATGGCATTCCTGAGGGGATGCCTTCGATCTGTTACCTGCTCCGCAGGTGTCAACAGCGAAGCTTTTTTGACCCAGATTCCTACCTTTGAGGAGCCGACAGCGCCTGTGGCTAATGACAACGAGCTGGACGCCAAAACCCAGGGCAATCCGCAGTCCGCTGCAGGAGCCCAAAATGGGACCACCGGATACGACGCAAGCGATATCAGCGTCCTCGAGGGTCTTGAAGCGGTTCGTAAACGACCCGGCATGTATATCGGTTCGACCGGCCCCCGAGGCCTCCATCATCTGGTGAATGAGGTGGTCGACAACTCTGTCGATGAGGCTCTTGCCGGGTATTGCGACACCATCAGGGTGACGCTACAGGCTGATGGCGGTGTCCGGGTGGTTGATAACGGTCGTGGCATCCCTGTTGATATGCACCCCACTGAGGGGCGCCCCACCGTCGAGGTCGTCATGACCATCCTGCATGCCGGCGGAAAGTTCGGTGGTGGTGGGTATGCCGTGTCTGGCGGTCTCCATGGGGTAGGCATCTCCGTAGTCAATGCTTTGTCCTCCCGGGTGGAAACCGAGGTGAAGCGTCAGGGGTATGTCTGGAACCAGTCCTTCGCTGATGGCGGAAAGCCGGTAGGAGAGCTCCGCCGTGGAGCTGAAACCACCGAAACGGGAACCACCCAGACGTTCTACCCGGACGCCTCCATTTTTGAGACGGTGGAGTTCGACTTCGAAACACTAAGGGCCCGCTTCCAGCAAATGGCGTTCCTCAACAAGGGGCTTCGGATTATCCTGGTCGACGAACGGGTTGACGAGGTGGAAACCGAGGAGATCGCTGAAACGTCGGATGCAGGGACCTCCGGCGAGGATACGCCGAAGCACCGCCAGGTTGACTACATGTACGAGAACGGGCTGCTTGATTACGTCAATCACCTGAACTCGGCAAAGCGTGTGGACGTCATCCATGAGGACGTCATCGGATTCGAGACCGAAGACACCGACCGCAAGATCGCAGTCGAAGTAGCAATGCAGTGGACCAGCGCCTATTCGGAAAGTGTCCACACCTACGCGAACACGATCAATACGCACGAGGGCGGCACCCACGAAGAGGGTTTCCGCGCGGCCATGACTTCATTGATCAACCGGTACGCGCGAGACAAGAACATCATCAAGGAAAAAGACGAAAACCTGACCGGTGATGATATTCGAGAAGGACTGACCGCGGTCATCTCGGTGAAGCTCTCCGAACCACAGTTCGAAGGACAGACGAAGACCAAGCTGGGGAATTCCGAAGCCAAAGGCTTTGTCCAGCGCGTAGTCACCGATCAGCTGGGCGACTGGTTGGAACGGAACCCCGGCCCTGCCAGAGACGTCATCCGCAAATCGATTCAAGCGGCGCAGGCACGCCTCGCAGCGCGCAAGGCTCGTGAATCCACCCGACGCAAAGGTCTGCTCGAATCCGGTGGGATGCCCGGAAAGCTCAAGGACTGCCAGTCGAAGGACCCATCGAAGTCTGAAATCTACATCGTCGAGGGCGACTCTGCAGGCGGTTCGGCCGTCCGTGGACGTAACCCCGATACCCAGGCCATCCTGCCGCTGCGCGGCAAGATCCTGAACGTTGAACGAGCCAGGCTTGATCGTGCGCTCGGGAACAGTGAAGTCCAGGCCATGATCACAGCCTTTGGTGCCGGGATCGGTGAGGATTTCGACGTCGCTAAGGCTCGTTATCACAAGATCGTTCTCATGGCCGACGCCGACGTTGATGGGCAGCACATCACCACGCTGCTGCTGACCTTGTTGTTCCGCTATATGCGCCCCCTGATCGAGAACGGCTACGTCTATCTGGCGCAGCCACCGCTCTACAGGATCAAATGGTCCAACGCGACCCACTCCTACGTGTTCAGCGACCGTGAGAGGGATGAAGTCATCAAAATGGGCTTGGCCAACAACCAGCGATTGCCCAAGGACAACGGTGTACAGCGGTACAAGGGGCTCGGGGAGATGAACTACACCGAGCTTTGGGAAACCACCATGGACCCCGACAATCGCACCCTGCTTCAGGTGACGGTCGACGATGCGGCCGCAGCGGATCAGATTTTCTCGGTCCTGATGGGTGAAGACGTTGAATCACGACGGAACTTCATCCAGCAGAACGCCAAGGACGTTAGATTCCTCGACATTTAGGGAGTTTCGGCGATCGACGGTAATCGCCATCTCCAACGCCTTGGCACTTAGAACTGAACGGAACTGACGTATGAGCGACGAAGAAACACCCGATCTCCCCCTCGAAGGACGGGTCCTCTCCGATCGAATAGAGCAAGTCGACCTGCAGACGGAAATGCAGCGGTCGTACCTGGATTACGCGATGGCAGTGATTGTTGGGCGGGCTCTTCCCGACGTCCGTGACGGGCTGAAGCCCGTCCACCGGCGGGTTCTCTACGCGATGTTCGACGGCGGCTACCGACCGGACCGATCCTTCAACAAGTGTGCGCGCGTGGTGGGCGAGGTCATGGGGCAGTACCACCCGCATGGTGATACGGCCATCTACGATGCGTTGGTCCGGCTCATCCAGGACTGGACCATGCGGTACCCGCTCGCCCTGGGTCAGGGAAACTTTGGTTCGCCGGGTAATGATGGTGCTGCTGCGCCTCGTTACACCGAAACTAAGATGGCACCGCTCGCCATGGAAATGGTCCGGGATATTGACGAGGAAACCGTCGATTTCCAGGACAACTATGACGGCAAGAATCAGGAACCGACCATCCTTCCGGCACGGTTCCCCAACCTGCTGGTCAACGGATCGTCGGGTATCGCCGTCGGCATGGCAACCAATATCCCACCGCATAACCTTCGCGAAGTCGCCTCAGGCGTCCAGTGGTACCTCGAAAACCCCGAGGCAACCAAGGAAGAGCTCCTTGAAGAACTTCTGCTGCGAATAAAAGGACCGGATTTCCCCACCGGAGCGCAAATCCTGGGCCATAAGGGCATCGAAGATGCCTACCGCACGGGCCGTGGGTCGATCACCATGCGGGCTGTCGTCAACGTCGAGGAAATTCAGGGTCGCACCTGTTTGGTTGTCACCGAATTGCCCTACCAGGCAAACCCCGATAATCTGGCGATCAAGATTGCCGACCTGGTCAAGGACGGGAAGGTCAACGGTATCGCCGACCTTCGTGACGAGACATCGGGCCGCACCGGCCAGCGGTTGGTGGTTGTGCTCAAGCGGGACGCCGTCGCGAAGGTGGTGCTGAATAACCTGTACAAACACACCCAGCTGCAGGACAACTTCAGCGCGAACATGCTGGCTATTGTCGACGATGTGCCACGCACGCTGAGCCTGGATGCCTTCATTCGTCACTGGGTGACCCACCAGCTTGAGGTTATTGTCCGGCGCACCCAGTACCGGTTGCGGAAGGCCGAAGAGGCGGCCCATATTCTGCGGGGTCTGCTGAAGGCTCTCGACGCACTTGATGAGGTAATCGCCCTGATCCGACGATCCTCGACGGTCGAAGATGCCCGCAACGGGCTCATGGGCTTGCTCGAGATCGATGAAATCCAGGCTCAGGCAATTCTGGATATGCAACTGCGTCGTCTGGCTGCCCTGGAACGTCAGAAGATCCAGGACCAGCATGCCAAACTCGAAGCCGAGATAACCGAGTACCAGAAGATTCTCGCGTCGAAGCAACTGCAACGGGATATTGTCTCCACTGAGCTCCGCGAAATAGTCGACAAGCATGGCGATGACCGGCGCACTGAGATCCTCATGGGTTTCGACTCGGATATGAGCATGGAAGATCTGATCCCTGAAGAGGAGATGGTCGTCACCATCACCCGCGGTGGCTATGTGAAGCGGACCCGTAGTGACAACTACCGCCAGCAAGCCCGCGGCGGGAAGGGTATCAAGGGAGCACAACTACGCGGCGACGACGTAGTCGAGCACTTCTTCGTCACTACCACCCACCACTGGCTACTTTTCTTCACCAACCTGGGACGGGTGTATCGGGCGAAGGCTTACGAGTTGGTTGAGGCTGGGCGCGACGCGAAGGGTCAGCATGTCGCGAATCTGCTGGCATTCCAACCCGACGAATCGATTGCACAGGTGCTCGATCTCCGGGATTACCAGCAGTCCCCTTATCTGGTGTTGGCAACCAAGCGCGGACTCGCGAAGAAGACCAGGCTTGAGGATTACGACACCAACCGGACGGCCGGAGTGATCGCGATCAACCTGCGCGACGGCGACGAACTGGTCTCCGCGCAGCTGGTCTCCGAGAGCGACGATATGATGCTCGTTTCCAGGAAGGGTCAGTCCCTCCGGTTTACCGCGACGAACGACGCTTTGCGGCCCATGGGTCGGGCAACTTCGGGTGTCACCGGAATGAAGTTCCGCGAAGAAGATGAACTACTGGCCGCCAACGTGGTCACTGACGAATCCTTCGTTTTCATTGTCACCGAGGGTGGGTTCGCGAAGCGCACCAAGGTTGAGGAGTATCGGGTACAGGGTCGTGGCGGCCTGGGGATCAAGGTTGCCAAGCTCGCGGAGGAACGCGGAGACCTTGTGGGTGCCCTGATTGTCCAGGAAGAAGACGAAGTCCTGGTCGTGATGGGTGGTGGCAAGGTGGTGCGCTCAGCGGTGACTGGGGTGCCAGCCAAGGGCCGGGACACGATGGGTGTCATCTTCGCAAAGCCTGACAAAAAGGATCGAATCATAGCCGTCGCCCGCAACAGTGAACGGGGACTCACGGTCGACGACGGGGGTGTTGACGTGACGGGGGAGAGCATCGAATCCGCAGGGGCAACAACCGATGAAGTACCGTTGACCTCAGAAGAGACGGCTGAGCTGGAAGCACAGTCACCAGATAATGGAGGTACCGAGTGAGTTCGCCTAACTCAAACCCACGGGCAGCCGGAGGATCGGTCAAACAGACCGGCACCGGGCCCCGCGTGAATGCTCCCGCACGGCCACCCCAGCGTCCAGCGGGTGCCACTTCAGGATCCAAACCGGCCGGCGCCCGGCCAGGTCTGGTGAAACCAGCGCCCAAGGCCAAGGCCCGCAAGGCGAGACTCCTGGTCAGTAAGGTTGACCCTTGGTCTGTGCTGAAGATGTCATTCCTCCTGTCCGTAGCCCTGGGTATTGTCACGGTTGTCGCGGCCATTGTCATTTGGACGGTTTTGGATCTCACCGGAATTTTCGATGGCGTGAATGATCTGCTTCGCGAAATAGCCGGCACCGAAAGTGGCGGTTTTGACCTTCGCCAGTTCGCCTCCCTGGGCCAAGTGGTCTCTTTCGCAACAATCATCGCGGTGGTGAACGTGGTGCTTTTGACCGCTCTGGCGATGCTTTCGGCGGTCCTTTACAACATTTCATCAACCCTGGTTGGCGGAATTGGTGTTACCCTCACCGACGATTAACCCCGCCGGGGGACGCCTGTTTCCGGACGATTTGATGATTGCCGAGATACTCCTGTAAAGTCGTATTTCGGCCCGAACAGGCTTCGGGGCGTATAGCTCAGGCGGTTAGAGCGCTTCGCTGATAACGAAGAGGTCCCAGGTTCAAGTCCTGGTACGCCCACGGACCTATCACCCGCAGGTAACTGCGATAGGAGAAGCACTGTGAAGAAGTTGTTGGTAATTGCAGCAGCTGTAGCAAGTGCGTTCGCCTATAAAAGGTGGCAGGAATCCGAAAGGGACAGAGCGGTATGGAGTAAGGCAACCGACACGGTTGACTAGGCTATACTGGTGAGGTTGCCGTGAAGGCAACCGATCGGGGGCATGGCGCAATTGGTAGCGCACCTGCTTTGCAAGCAGGGGGTTCGGGGTTCGAGTCCCCGTGCCTCCACCGAGGGAAAGGG
>NZ_ASZW01000032.1:0-1591 GCF_000468215.1 Arthrobacter sp. CAL618
TCCTTCGGATAGTACGTACCTGCTCCACAGCGTCAACCGGCTCCGCCGGCTACGGGCACGCCAATCCTGTCCGGCGCTCCTACGTCGCTTATTTCCTCCCCGAATTGGTCCACCCTTGCCCCTGCGGCGTTGAGCACTGCTCCGTCAGGCACAGCTACGCAAGTTCCGCCAGCAGGCAAAAACAACGGGGGAGAGGAACCCACTCTGCTGGTCACCACAGGTTCCCTACCCACTCTGCGAACTAGGAGCACACCGCTATGTCTGTTCTCGAAATGATCGACCCCACCACCTTGACCATCGACGCCAACGTTCGCGCCGATGTGCAGCTAGACAAGGCATTCCTGGCCTCCATCAAAGAACACGGAGTAATCCAGCCAGTCGTCGCGCACCGCACCGACAGCGGGGGAGTGCACGTCCTGTACGGACAGAGGCGCACCCTCGCCGCCGTAGAAGCGAAGCTCGACCTGATGCCCGTCTACGTGGTCGAAAGCCTCACAGAGGCCGACAGATTAGCTAAGCAGGTCGTGGAAAACGACCAGCGCCAAGGACTCACCGACAACGACCGCGCCGAAGCGTTCCACCAGCTTTCCCTACTCGGAGTCTCAGCCACCCAGATCGCGAAAAAGACTGGCGCAAAAAAGGCCACCGTGGACGCGGCACTGAAAGTCCGGGCCGACGACACCGCCAGCGCAGCACTCGCCCAAGGCATGACACTGGACATGGCCGCAGTGATCGAGGAATTCAGTGGTGACGCAGAAGCAATCACCAAACTCGAAACCACCGCCGCGCACAACCCGCAGAGCTTTGACCACACCGCCCAACGGCTCCGCGACGACCGCACCCGCGCCGCCCTCATGGCCGAAGCAGCGGCCACCGTCACCGCCCAAGGACTCAAAATCGTTGACGAGGATCTGAACTACTACGACTACAAAGGCCCCATGGCGAATATCCGCGACCTGCGCACCATCGAAGGTGTTCCACTCACCGACGACGAGGCAGATGCCGCGCACATCGGATTCAGCTACAACGGGGAAGTACGCATCACCTTGGTCAATACCGACTGGAAAGCAGCAGGGTTCACCAAACCCGGGGCCACCCGGACAGGGCCAATGACAGAGGACGAGAAAGCAGAACGCCGCCGCGTGATCGAAAACAATAGAGCATGGGACGCCGCCGAAACGGTCCGCGTGGACTTCCTCAAAAACCTGCTCAAAGGCAAAACAGCCCCGAAGAACGCCCTGCGGTTTATCGCCCAGTCAATGGGAAACCACTCCTACACCGTTGCTGACGGCCTTTCCAAGCACACCGGATTCGCTGCCGAACTGCTCGGAGGCAAAGACGGTTACGGCGAGCTGGCGAAGATCACCGCCAAGCCCACCGGACGCCACGAAACCAACACCCTCGCCGTCATCCTCGCAGGATTCGAAAAGAGCCTCACCCGCCAGTCATGGCGCAACCCCACCAGCACTGCCAAGCACTACCTGACCCAGCTCACCACATGGGGCTACACCCTCAGCGAGGTAGAAACCATCATCACCAACCACGGAAACACAGAAACACAGGAATCCGTGAAGGCAGAAAACAGTGGAGT
>NZ_ASZW01000033.1:0-19332 GCF_000468215.1 Arthrobacter sp. CAL618
CGGCCGAGTACAGGTCAAGGAGGGTCGCCACACCGACCTTTGCGTCATGTACCCGCCCAATAAATCCCGGCCCATCCTGGACGGAAGCAGCTCCCCGAACATCGTCAATAACTGAGAAGACGCTGGCGGCGACTGCTGCTGGCCCGGCGGCGCCCAACAACTGGAGCAGCGGATAATACTCAGGATTGGCGCTGCTCACGACTGGTACGCCGGTAGCTAACGCCTCAAGTTCGCTGACGCTGAGGACGTCAGTCATTTGCCCAATGACCACCGACGCCGTCGCCAGCCACTCACGGTAGTCATCGTGTGACATTTTCGGGACGAGGGTGACGCCCACATTCCGGGCTTCTTCCGTCTCGGACCCCCAGTCCAGTCCTAACAGTTCAAGGTCCGGTCGTTCCCGCTTCAGGCGTGCGGCTACCTCAATCTGGGCTTCAGCACCCTTCACCGGATCCCAGCGGGACGCGAAGATCACGCGGCCCGTCACTGGTCGCCACCGCGGGGCTCGGTCCAATCGCACCGTCACGGGAAGGTACACCGCCCGGTCTGTGAGATTCTCGACGTGTTCCCTCAGATCAGGGGTCGAGTAGAGAACCCGATCGGCGTGTTCAGTGCCATAACGCAGCTTCGGAGTCCAGTCCTCTTCGTACTGGCGGGTTCGCACGTCAGTACCGTGAAGATGCAGGATCCAGGGCGTTCGCAACCAGCGGGCATGTGGCGCCAGCCCCCCGGTATGCACGTGAACCACATCCTCACGAAGGCTCTGCATTGCCAGGGTGGCGTCCCAAACAGCGCCACGCGTCCGCTTGACCAGGTGCCCGGTAGGTCCTGACCAGGCTCGTTTGAAGTACCAGGGAATGTCAGTCATGGTCCACGGCTGTCCAAGCTCTGCAGCCACGTCCACCAGGTTTCGTCCTACACTGGCCGCGTCATGAACGTGCAAAGCGCGGATCCGGTCCAGCTGGCTTCCCATCAGCCTGCACCGAGCAGCTTCTTCACGGCATCCACCCACACGACCGATACCCGGTCCGCGCTCAACGCATCGGCGGCCTCGTGGGACGCCTGTTTCATTGCCGCCACCTGTTCGGGCGTCAGGTTAACCAGTGCCTCGGCTGCCGATGCGGCGTCGAACCCCGCAGTTATCTGACCCAGATGGTGCTCCCGTACCACCCGCTCCATCTCCGGTGACGGCCCAATGACCACGGCGAGCCTCGCCTGGATGAACTCGAACAGCTTGTTCGGCAGCGCATGCAGCATGTTGAAGTTGTTCGGCGGGCACAGGTAAAACCCAACGTCGTAGCCGTGCAGCAAGGGCACGATCTCCTCGAAGGGGACGGGAGGAATGACCCGAACCGCCCCTCCGCGGACAGCATTGGCCGCCAGCGTCAATTCCTCAATGTACCGCTGCTCGCCGGGAACCAGAACCAGGTCAAGTGTTGCAGTCCCGGGCTGTCTCCGGTTTGCCTCAGCGACAGCATCGATCATTACCTCGATCTTTCGTCCGCGGCCAGCAACTCCCGCGTGAATCAGCCGAAGAGGCGATCCGACGGCAGTCGGCCCGATTCCGTTGTGATAGGCAGAAGCGTTGGGCACAACGGCCGGCTCGGGCATCTTGTATACGCGGGAATATTCTTCTGCGATCCCTTTCGCAACGGTGGTCGCCGAGTTCACCTTGGTCACGTAGTTCCGGCATGCCCAATCCATCAGGGGACCAAACAGCAGCCGCCAGGACCGGACGTCCTCACCCTGGCGGGGAGCATATTCGTGAAGGTCCGCATGAACGCCCTTCACGGGTTTGAGCGCCAACGCCAACGGCGCCGCGATCACGTCATTGGCGATGACGACGTCGAACGATCCGACCGGTATTTTGTCCCGAACGAACTTTACCTTGGCGGAATTGAAGTATAGGCGCTGGTGGAGTCGAGCCGCGAGGAGCAGTCCGGTCTTCTTGGGGTGTGTGCGCCAACGCTCATACTCGTCAGGGATCTCGATATGCCCGGTCACCAGTTCCGGTGCGCTGCCGTAGCCGCAGGTGTGGATCTCAGCGAATTCGCTTAAGAACTTTACCTGGCGGAGCACCCGGGGGTCCCTGTTGATACGGGAGAAGGAGAGCACCAGAACCCTTGGGCGGTCGGTGGAGGGTGTTACCTCAGGCATGAAAGTTCACTTTCGGCGTCGATGGTGCAGCTCATGATGATGCAGACAATACGTCGGTCTCAGGCCCTTAGCCTGAGTTTGCTGATGGCGTCAGACCAGGGCGCAGACAGCTTCTCTGCGCCAAGGGTCGCTGCAGCGCGATGGGAAGCTTGCTTCATCGCGGCGACCCGGTCCGGGGTGAGCCCAACGAGCAAGTGCGCGGTCGATTCCGCATCGAAGTCCTGAGCCACCACGCCAACGTCGTACTGCCGCACAACAGCTTCCATTTCCGGTGAAGGACCGATGACGACGGCGAGCCGTGCCTGGATGAATTCAAAGAGTTTGTTGGGTAACGCATGCCGCAGGTTGAAGGTGCTCGGTGGGCACAAAAAGAGTCCCACGTCATAGTCGTGCAGCAGCGGGATGATTTGCTCGAACTGCACTGGCGGAATGAGGCGGATCATCCCGTCAGGGAGTGCATCGGCCTTGGCCTGTAATTCGTCGATGTAGCGTTGCTCTCCAGGGACCAGCACCACATCGAGAGTGGCTGTACCTGGCTTGAGCTCGTTGGCGCGACACACGGCGTCGATCATAACTTCTATTTTGCGCCCACGCCCTGCGGCTCCGGTGTGAATGATTCGCATTGGCGATGACACGGGGGTTGGGGCTAATTCGGCGGCATATGGCGCCGCATTGGGAACCACTGCCGGTTCGGCCATCCCGAATACCCGGGCATATTCTTCGGCGATACCCTTCGCGACAGTCGTCACCGAATCGGCACGGATCACGTACTTGCGGCAGGCCCACCTCATGTAGGGGCCCACCAGGAGACGCCACCGACGGTTGTCTTCCCCCTGGCGAGGTGCATACTCGTGCAGGTCAACGTGCACACCCTTGCGGGGCCGAAGCGCCAGAGCCAGTGGTGCAGCAATGGCATCGTTCGCCACCACAATATCGACGCTGCCGGATGGCACCTGCTCACGGACAAACCTGACCTTCGGCGAATCAAAATAGAGCCGTTCGTGAAACCGCAGCACATACATCAGAGCGACCAGCTTGTAGCTTGCGCGCCACGGAGCATACTTCTCAGGAACCTGGATGTGCTCTACTACGCCATCCGGTGCTTCGCCGTATCCGCAGGAGATGACATCGGCATGCTCCGAAAAGAGGTTAATCTGGCGCAACACGCGAGGGTCCCGCCGGATCTGGGAGAATGACAGCACGAGGATGCGCTGGCGCGGGACAGCAGGTGATTGCTCGGGCATGGCTGCTCTTTCGACGTGGGCGGTATCGGGGGGCGTCAATATCTGCCGGCGGCTAGGTGAGCCCGGCCAGCGCTGCCTGCTCCGCGAAGTCAGGCATCTGGGAGACCACTTCGGAGAACGTCCCCTGTGCTGCCAGGCGACCGTCAGCGAAGAAAAACACGATGTCGCTGTCCCTGATGGTCGAAAGCCGGTGCGCCACGGTGATGGTAGTGACGCTTCCGGCCAGGTTCCGGATGGCCTTGGTTACTGCGGCTTCAGTAGTGGTGTCCAGGGCGCTGGTCGCTTCATCCAGCACGAGGATTGCCGGGTCAGCGTAAAGGCCCCGGGCAATACCGAGGCGCTGACGCTGCCCGCCGGAGAGTGCCATTCCCCGTTCTCCGGCGGCGCCGAAGATGCCGTCCGGGCGCGCCTCTACTGCGTCGAGCATCTGTGCGCGCTTCAGTGCGCGTCGGACGCGATCCGGGTCCACCTGATCCGGGTCCCAGGTCAATGCGACGTTCTGGGCTATTGATGCGTCGAACAGAGACACTTCCTGCGGTACATAGCCCACACGTGATCTCCATGAGTGCAGCACCTTACGCATCGGGATACCGCCGATCAAAACCTCCCCCGAGCTGGGGAGTAACAAGCCAAGCAGCAGGTCGATCAGAGTGGACTTTCCTGCACCCGATGCACCGACGACGGCGACACGGGAGCCAGCCGGGATGGTCAGGTTGAGCTCGTTGAGAGCCGGAGCTTCAGTGTTCGGATAGCTGAAGTTGACGTTTTTAAGGACAACGTCCGGCACCCCGGCTGGTAGTTCAGCCTGGTCCGGCTCATCCTGCTCCTTGGCACGGGCCTCCGACTCGCGAATATCCGTGAGTACCTGCTCGGCAAAAGGTGTACTCGAGTGAACCATTGAAAGAATCGCCTGGAACCGGGTCAGCGATGGGATGATTCGGAAGCCCGCCACACCGAATAATGCGACGGCAGCCAGCGCATTGGTGACAGGGTCCACCCCTTCTGGACTAGTGAGCATGCCGATGGCGCCTACCAGCATGAACCCTCCTATCAGCGCAGACTCAAGAACAAAACGGGGCACCTGGCTCAGGAAGGTCGCCATGGCTCTAGCCCTTGACGAATGAATTCGGTTGCTGTGAACAGCGCGTTCGACGTCGTCGGTGGCGCCTTTGAGGGTTACTTCCTTGAGAGCACCAACTGCCTCAGTGAGTAGCCTGACGGTCTTGAAGGAGAACTGCCGGTTGCGGCGGCCATTGGCTACTGCCCGGCGCGAGATGACTCGCGATAGCAGAACTGCCACCAGCCCCAGGTAAATGACTGCAGTGGTGGCCGTGATCCAATTGCTTACGAAGAGCACCACAAGCACGGCAAGCACCGAGACGATCTCTCCAGCAAGGGTCATAGAGGGCATCAGGACACCAGATACCGTGATTGACACTCCGGAGTCGACTGAACGCACCAACTCGGCCGAGTTGCGCTTCAACCGGTCAACCCATGGAGCTCTCATATAAGCGGCGAGCAGCCGGTCGCCTATCGCCACCTCATGGGAGGCAAAACGAGAGGTGGCGAACCGAAGGAGTAGGACGTTCAATGCACTCTTGATGATGACCAGCGTGCAGAAGATCGCCAGAACCGTGATGTAGTCGGGCACGGACTCGATGGTGCCGAAGGGACCTAGCTGTACCGAATTCCCGGTGATGATGCTCGACATAACGATCGCTATCAACCCGAGCGCTACGACATCGATGAGCGACAGCAAAGAGGAGAGGATAGCAAACCGAATGAGGAATTGCCTGGCGGAATCCGGGAGTACAGCCAAAAGCTGCTTGTTGATCTGTATCAGTGATTTCATATCTTTTGGAACCTTAGCCTAGTTGCCGTCGTGAAGATTCCCGGAACGGGTTCCATGTGCCTTGGGAGGCTGCGTTCCGTTCTCCCAGGTCTTCGGTGTCTCGTCTAGAGCGATCCGACGGGCTAGCTTGGTCATGGACTCTTCCATCCTGCGGTAACGCTGTGCTGTCGATGCCATGAATACCAGGAAGCACACGATGAGGGCGTACAGAACAAGGTCTGTGCCCCGACCAATTCCAAACGCTTGCGCCACGCGGGTCAATACGACGGGAAAGAAGATCGACAACGCTGCGACAAGGGCAAATCCGAGCAGCAGAATACGGCGGATCGCCAGGTGATGGGCATTAGCTCCCCCACGCATCAAAACGAGAGAGCCTAGAATCACGGCAAGCACGAGGACGATCTGAACGATGAACAGCATGAAGGTTACCTAAGGAAGAGGTCGGCCAAAATATTCACGCCGTTCAGGAGTGATTGGCCTTTGGACTTCGAATATTCTGTATACACGATCTCCACCGGGTGTTCCACGATCGTGGGCTTCAGCTCGGCGAGCTGATGGATCAACTCCGACGCGTGAGCCATTCTATTTTGTCTCAGATGGATCCGACGGAGGGTGGCGGCATTGATGACGCGAAGACCATTGTGCGCGTCAGTTAGTTCGATACCCGTCGAGGCACTCGATTGCCAGGCAACCAGCCGCAGGACTACACGTTTGAGTGGTGAAATCTTGGTTCTGTCGTCGAGGAAGCGCGACCCTAGCACCACATCGGCTTCACCAGCGGTGAGTCGAGCCAACATATCTGTAGCATCCTGCACTCGGTGCTGACTATCAGCATCGAAAGTAATAACCGCATGCAGCTCCGGGTCCTGCAATGCGTATTCAAAGCCCGTCTGTAGTGCGGCGCCTTGGCCCAGATTCACCGGGTGCCGCACGACTACTGCACCCGCTTCGATGGCCACTTGTGGCGAGCCGTCGGTGCTTCCGTCGTCGATGCAGACGATATGAGGAAAGTGGGGAAGGAGCCCCTTAATAACGTCGCCGACGACAGTGGCTTCGTTATACATTGGCACTACAACCCAGGAACGGCTCATCAATTCAGTATCGCATAGCTACTGTCGAGGACCTGCCGTGGACGGGTCGCGTCTAAGCTGAACCAATGAGCTTTCCACCTGAAGACGACGGCGGCCAATAATGAGGCCACAGATACTCTGCATTTCCTTCTCCGACATTGATTCGGATTCGCGGGTGCTGCGGCAGTTAAGGCTGCTACGCGAGGCAGGCGACGTAACAACAGTCGGTTATGGCTCTGCCCCAGCCGGAGTCAGGGAACACCTCAACATCGATTCCGCCCGCCCCTCGCTCCCACAGACCGTGCCGGGGGTAGCCAAACTCGCGCTCCGTCTGCACAAAGCGGTCGAGCTGCGTTCACCGGCCGAACAGGATGCCCTGAAGCTGTTGTCCGGGCGGAAGTTCGATCTGGTAGTTGCCAACGAGGCGCGCGCGCTCCCCCTAGCTCATGCAGTCGCCGCTGGAGCACCCGTGTGGGGCGACATGCATGAGTGGGCGCCCGAGGAACGCACCCAGGTGCTCTCCTGGCGGCTGCTCGTCGCTCCCTATATGACGCACGTCTGCCGCCAGTATCTTCCAACTGTCAGTGCAGTGACTACTGTCAATCACTCGATCGCCGATCTCTATAGGAATCGGTTCGGAGTACCGGTAGAAGTTGTCCGTAACTCCCTGCCTTTCACCCAGCTGGAGCCGTCGCCCATGGAGCCCGGCACCATCCGTTTGGTACACAGCGGGGGCGCTGTTCCTGGCCGCAACCTGGAGAGCCTCATCAGCGCCGTCGTTCAGCTCGATGACCGGTTCACCCTCGACTTTTACCTCGTGGAAGCGCGCGACGGCGGCAAGTACCTCCGCGCACTGAAGGGCCTGGCTGACGATGACAGCAGGATCCGATTCCATCCCCCGGTGAAGCCCGAAGAGCTGGCCCGCACCCTCAACGCCTACGACGTCGGCGTCTACCAGCTGCCCCCAGCCACCACCAACCAGCGTCTCGCCTTGCCGAACAAGTTCTTCGATTTTGTCCAGGCACGCCTGGCATTGGTTTTTGGTCCCTCCATCGAGATCTCGCAGCTGGTCCGGCAGCACGACCTTGGTTGGGTGACTGATGATTTTGATACCGAGTCCCTGGTCAAAACCCTGAGAGAGCTCACTCCCGAGAACGTGCAGCGATATAAGCACAACTCTCACGCCGCTGCGGCAGTGCTCAGCTCCACCGAAGACGAAAAAACTTCCCGAGCCATCATCGACCGCCTACTCAGAGCCAGTAGCTAATCCGCCGGTGGACTCGGATTCTCTCAGCCTTCTGAAGTATGGTGGCTACTGTTCCAAAATCGATGACCCAGGAGAATAGATGACGTGGTGGCAAGCTGCTCCCACAATCCTCAGTGCCCTGGCATTGATGTTTATCCCCGGCTACCTCATTGCCCGCTCCTGCGGCAGTAGGGGAATCACCGCAGGGGCGCTGGCCTCCCCACTCACCATCAGCGTCATCGCGCTGGGAGCAATTGCAGCGGACCTGGTCGGAGTAACGTGGAGCCTCTGGGTATTGATCGTACCCGTCCTCCTCCTCAGCGTGGGTGGACTAACCGTCCGCCTCCTGTGGCGCCATACTCATCCCACTGCTCATTCCGCCCGCCCTGCAGCACAACAGCACTCGGTCCAGCGGTCGATCGCGTTTGGATCGGCATTGGCCCTTGCAGCCGTGTTGATCGGGTGGCGGCTGATCGAAATCATCATCTCCCCGGACAATGTCTCGCAGACTTACGACGCCGGATTCCACCTCAACGCGCTGCAGTTCATCAGCGACACAGGCTCGGCTTCTTCCCTCACGTTGGGTGGCCTGACAACCAACGGCGCTGACCCTTATTTCTACCCGGCCGCCTGGCACGGTTTCGTCTCACTGCTCACCCAGCTGACCCAGCTGACCCAGCTGACCCAGCTGACCCAGCTGACCCAGGCGAGCATACCGGTGGCTGTCACAGCCTCAAGCCTGGTGATTTCGGCAGTGGTCTGGCCGATTGGCTGCATGTTCTTGTGTACCCGGATCACGGGCAACCGTCCCATTCCGCTTCTGGTCACCGGTGCACTCTCTGCAGCGTTCGGCGCCTTCCCTTACCTGATGCTTGATTTTGGCGTTCTCTACCCGAATTTGCTTTCCATAGCGCTGCTCCCAACCTCGATTGGCCTCGCAGCCATGGTCCTGCGCCTGAGCGCCGATAACCACGAAAAATGGGCAGTGAGTCTTCTGGGGTTCTTCGGCACGCTTCCCGGGCTCGCTTTGGCGCACCCGAGCACTCTGATGGCTCTTCTCGCCCTCATGTTGCCGATGGGCGCCGTCGCCCTTGTCCGGCATTGGCGTCACCTGCACCACACGCAGTCGAAGGCGTGGAGATATCTCCCCTCAGTTGCCTCGCTGATCGTCTACGCGGTGGCTGTGTACTTGTTGTGGCTGCGGCTTCGGCCCGGAGAGGCCGCCTCCGACTGGAAGCCATTCCAAACCCCGGCACAAGCGTTCGGCGAGGTGCTCACATCAGCACCTCAAAGTCGACCCATCGCCCTCATGCTGACCATCCTCGTGCTGGCAGGAATTCTTCATGTCCTCCAGCGGAAGGGCGGCTGGTGGGGATTGAGCCTATTCGTCGTGACCGGCTACCTCTTTGTGGTGGCGACAGCCTTCCCCCAGGACGACTACCGGGCGCTACTGACCGGTGTCTGGTACAACGACAGCTTCCGCCTTGCAGCACTGCTCCCGGTGACCACCATCGTTATTGCTGTGATCGGCGGTTCCTGGCTCGTCACGACTTTCGTGTCTCGGATCCAATCCTCGGCAACGGGCGCGCATCGATCCGGATACAGAGCGTCACTGCCAGCGGTTGCTGCGTTGGTGATTGCCATAGCTGTCATCACTGTCGGCTCCCAGGGCAAGCAGATGCGGGAAACAGTCACCACGGCTCAAGAGAGCTACGAGCTCACCGAAGATTCCGATTTCCTGTCCATCGATGAACGGGCACTCATTGAGCGGTTGCCGGGCCAGTTGCCCGACGACGCGGTCATCGCTGGCAATCCCTGGACAGGCACCCTCTACGCGTACGCACTGGCTGGCATACCAACGCTGACTCCTCACGTTGGCTCGACCGGAGGCGACGAGAATCTGACCATCCTGAACCGTCTTCACCTAGCTGGCTCCGACCCTGACATATGTCAGCTAGTCGAAACACTCAATAGCTACTACGTGCTCGATTTTGGGGACACAGAGTTACACCTAGGCGACCATAACTACCCCGGTGTCGAGGACCTGGCGATCAAACCTGGTTTCCGGCTACTGGATTCGGAGGGCGATGCCGCCCTCTACGAAGTAACTGCCTGTTAGGTACTGGCTCCCCCGGTAGCCGCTAAATCGAGCCGCCGCGGAGATGGGCGACGGCGTCGTGAACTGGCCCGTCGAAGATAATCTTGCCGTGGGCAAGAATGACTCCCCGTTCGCAGACCTGAGCAACGAGGTCCAGATCATGGCTGACAACCACAAGTGTCTTCCCAGCCGCTGCCAACTCCATGATCTTGGCGATGCACTTCCGCTGGAACGGTTCATCCCCCACGGCAAGGATTTCGTCGACAAGGAAGACTTCCGGATTGGTGTGCACTGCGACGGAAAAGGCCAGGCGAAGGTACATACCCGAGGAGTAAAACTTCACCTCCGTGTCGATGAACTGACCGATCTCCGAGAAATCCACGATGGATTCGAACAGGTCATCGATCTGTTGCTCCGTCATGCCCAGGATGGCTCCGTTCAGATAAACGTTGTCCCGACCGCTCAGGTCCGGGTGGAAACCCGCCCCTACCTCAATCAGCCCGGCGACTCTTCCCCTGGTCCGCACTGTGCCGTCGTCCGGCAGCATGACGCCCGAGATGTGTTTCAGGAGCGTCGACTTCCCCGAGCCATTGAGCCCCAGCAGGGCCACCGACTCTCCCTGCCTAACATCCAGCGATACATCGTCCAGCGCGTGAAACTTCTTCGACAGGTCGCCTTTGCGGCCCTTGACGAGCCAGACGAACGCCTCCTTGATGGAACGGGTATGTCGCAACACGAACTGTTTGGAAATGCCGCGTACTTCAATTGCAGTCGTCATTGTCACAACTCCTGGGCGAAGCGGCCCTCAAGCCGCCGGAAGGTCCATTGGCCGAAAATGGTCACCAGAAGGGCAGTCCCCAGTCCGATCGGGAGCCACATGTCGAGCAGGTTCGGCGGTGCAGCAATCAACGGATCGGTGATCTCTGATGTAGTGGGAAGCCAGAAGGCAAAGTGAAACAGTTCCACTGCGATAGTCAACGGATTAGCCTGATAGATCACCAGCAGCACCGACGCTGCTCCTGCCGAGAATGCCGTTGCCAGGCCATCCCGGACCATGGTCCAGGTGTAGAGCACGGGTGAAGCCCAGGTGGCGATCATCAGGAGCATATCGACGAAGTTCTCGCTGTCCCTGAAGTACACATTGGCGGCACCGAAGAATAACCCCAGACCCGTGGCCAGCAACGCGACAATGGTGAACCCTGCCACCGCGGCAAAAATCTGGAAGAAGCCCGGGGTCCAACCAGCGAACAGGCAGGCCACCAGCAGCACCAGCAGTTGCGGAAGGAAATGCACCGCCGACACCCACACCGACGCAACCGGGAACAGTTCGCGGGGAAGGTAGATCTTCTTGATCAATCCGCCGTTGCCCACCACCGAGCGGGAGGCGTTACCGAGCGCCTCATTGAAGAAGTTGATCAGCACGATGCCCGAAAACAGGTAAATGGCATAATTCTCGGTGTTGCGGTTCATCCCAAGGAAAACCCCGAGCGCAAACCAGAACACCAGGAACTGCACTCCTGGCTTGACGTACGACCAGAGGATCCCCAATACGGAGCCGCGGTATCTGACCTTCAGTTCCTTGGCGACCAGAAGCTTCAGAAGGAAGCGGGACCGCAGGACGTCGCGGAGACCAGCACCCAGACCGGGCGTGGTGAGTTCGCTGGTGCTCAACCGCTATCCGCTCTTCTCGGAGTTTTCTTCGAAGGTCTTTTTCCAGGCCTCGAAGGATGTGATCTCCTCGGCAGCTGCCTTGTACCTGGCGCTTAACTGGGGCCAGCTCCGAAGGATCTCCGCGTTCAGCCGACCCGCTTCAGTGAGCATGGCCCGTAGCTTTTTGGGATCCCTCTGGTACCAGGACGCTCCACTGCCTTCGGCGTTTGAGACAACGGCGCTGTCGTACTGCGACATCCGCCACCACTTGTTGTCCTGGTGCGCCACGAAAGCCTGCGGCCGCTCCCGACTTGAGTCCTGCACCGGCTTACTCAGTTGGCGGACGATCGTCTTCGCGGCCCAGGGCACCAGCGTGGCGTAGGACGGTGCGCGGAAGCCTTGTCCCTGCCTCGGTGGCTTGTCCATCCGCGCGCCCGGGAAGGCATCGGGGTCAGTTTTGAACTGGGAATCGGGGAAGTCTTTGGACATCCCCCGGATGTCAGTGAGCTTCGTCGGCAGCACCTCGTGAAGCTGCTCCGGTCCCTTCAGGATGTCCTGGAGAGCCATGATCCTGCCTCGCGCCGTGTAGTACTGCATGGAGATCAGGTGCTTGATGTCCATGTACCCGGATTCGCGTACCACGCGTCCGCCATGCTCGTACGGGCTGTGGATTAGCGCGGCGAGCATCCGGTTGCGGGTGTGGAAGTAGGCCTGCCAGCCCACCAGGTCATCCTTGTCGATCCATGACACATGCCACACCGCTGAACCAGGCATGGACACCGTCGGGTAACCGGCGGCCTTGGCACGCAGACCGTACTCGGCGTCGTCCCACTTGATGAACACTGGCAGCGAGAGACCAATGTCGCGGATGACTGTTGTCGGGATCAGGCACATCCACCAGCCGTTGTAGTCCACATCGACCCGACGATGGAGCCAGGGCGTATGACGGAGGTTGGAGCGAACAAAGTCATGACCCAGAACCTGCCCTTCCACTGGCTGGTCCGGCTGGAACCGCCACGGGTTCACCGTCTCACCAAAAGTGTGGAGAACGGTTCGGTTGTAGAGGTCGAACATGTGCCCGCCGACGATGGTCGGGGTCTTGCAATGATCGGCAAACGTCAGCAACCGAGCAATGCTTTCAGGCTCAATGACAACGTCGTCGTCAAGCAGCAGGACGTAATCGCTACCGTTCTCCACCGCCTCGTACATGCCACGGGCAAAACCTCCTGAGCCGCCCAGGTTGGCCTGGTTAATGATCCGCAGTTTCCCCCGGAGCGCTGCCTCCACCTCGGCGAAACCAGGCTGATCTGCAACCTTCTGGGTCCCCTGGTCGACTACCAGGATTTCCTTGAGGGGTGCTAGCGCCTCGGGGTGGTCTGCCAGGATCGAAAGGTTATTGAGGCAGAAATCAGGTTTGTTCAGCGTGGTGATCTCAAGGGTGATCGAGCCCTGGGTTCCGACTGAATGCGGTGCCTGCCACTCGGCTTCGTCCAGGACCAAACTGCCGGACCCGGCCACGAGGTCAAACCAGTACCATCCTCCGTCTCCGAAGGGGGCAAGGGACAGCTCGAATGTCGTCACTGACGTGTCGGTGACCCGTTTGGTTTCCACGTGCTGGAGGGAACCACGCGCGTTGGATTTGTAGACGCTGATTCCGCCGTCGCCGGTAGTGGCGACGCTGAGTCGTACCGACTGGACTGTGGTCCAGCGCCGCCAGTAGCTGGCGGGGAAGGCGTTGAAGTAAGTGCCGAAAGAGACCCGCTCCCCGGACCTCACCAGTGTTGAGCGGCGGGACTTGAAGTCCTCGGCGTGAATTTCCTTCGCATCGCCGCTGCGCGCCGATCCGCCGCCCTGGGGCGACACGCTGCCGTCCATGGTGTTGAGCTGCACGCTGAGCGCACTTCCCGTATCCATGTAGAGCGAAGCGGTATCCAGGTCACTCTGGTTGGGCAGGACGACGCGCTGCAGGGTTTGCCAGCGGGGTTCCCCGGCTTCGTCGGTGGTTGTGATGACGGCATCGCTCATGCGTCTACCCCTCCGCTTTCGAGCTTGGTGCCGCCCGTGAAGTGCGGCTTGAGTTTGTTGTCGTACATGGACAGCGCTGATCCGATTGCCATGTGCATGTCAAGGTACTTGTAGGTGCCCAGCCGGCCACCGAACAGCACCGATTTCTCACCCTTGGCGAGGTCGCGGTAGGCGCTCAGCTTGGCGCGGTCATCGCTGGTGTTCACTGGGTAGTACGGCTCGTCGTCTTTCTGCGCAAACCGGGAGAACTCGCGCATGATGACAGTCGCGTCCTTGGTGTAGTCCCGCTCGGGGTGGAAATGGCGGAACTCATGGATCCGGGTGTAGGCGATGTCTTCATCCGGGTAGTTCATCACTGAGCAGCCTTGGAAGTCTTCGATCGGGAGTACTTCTTCTTCCAAGTCGATGGTTCGCCACGACAGGTCGCCTTCGGCGTAGTCGAAATAGCGGTCGACTGGCCCGGTATAGATCACTGGAACCTGCCCCAGGGTGGCTGCCCGGGAGAACTCGTGATTGTCATCGAAGAAGTCGGTGTTGAGCTGCACTTGAATGTTGGGATGGTCTGCCATCCGTTCGATCCAGGCCGTGTACCCGTCTACGGGCAGGCCCTCGTACTTGTCGTTGAAGTACCGGTTGTCGTAGGTGTAGCGGACCGGGAGCCGGGAGATGATCTCGGCGGGCAGGTCCCGGGGATCGGTCTGCCATTGTTTGCCTGTGTAGTGCTTGATGAACGCCTCGTAAAGCGGACGACCAATGAGCTGGATGCCCTTGTCGTTAAGGTTCTGCGGGTCGGTCCCCGCCAGTTCCCCAGCCTGCTCCTGAATTAATGCCCTCGCTTCGGCTGGCCCGTATGAAGACCTGAAGAATTGGTTGATCGTGCCCAGGTTAATGGGCATTGGGTAGACCTCGCCCTGATGGCTCGAGTACACCTTGTGGACATAGTTGGTGAACTCGGTGAACCGGCTCACGTAGTCCCAGACCCGCTCATTGGAGGTGTGAAAAAGGTGTGCACCGTAACGGTGGACCTCAATACCCGTTTGCGCTTCCTTCTCGCTGTAGGCGTTACCGCCAATATGGTGGCGACGGTCAATGACCGCTACCTTCAGGCCGAGCTCGGTGGCCGCCCGTTCAGCAATGGTCAGGCCGAAAAAGCCCGACCCTACGACAACGAGGTCAACGTTCACAAACACTCCTGAATTGTTGGGGGCAGCGCCGGCTACTCAGCGCTCTGCCTGCACAAGATTACCGGAGAATCAGGTTGCGCCTTGTATTTGGGCCACTGGGCAACGGCTAAAGTGGAACCCATGCGTATCCTTAGCGTCGTTGGCGCACGCCCACAGTTCGTCAAGCTCGCCCCCATTGCCGCAGCAATGAAAGGCCAGGTTGAGCACATCATCGTTCATACTGGCCAGCACTACGACTCCCTGATGTCGGATGTGTTTTTTCAGGACCTGGCCATTCCCGCACCCGACTACAACCTGGGTGTGGGATCGGGCAAGCATGGCAAACAAACCGGAGCGATGCTCACCGGGCTTGAGGAGATTTTCGAGCAGGAACGCCCTGACATGGTGCTTGTCTATGGAGACACCAACTCAACTCTCGCAGCAGCCCTCGCGGCTGTGAAGCTGCACATTCCGGTGGCACATCTTGAGGCGGGTCTCCGCTCGTTTAACCGCCGAATGCCGGAGGAACACAACCGGGTGCTGACTGACCACGCCTCCGACCTCCTGCTGGCACCCACCGAAACAGCTATGGCCCATCTTGCCACTGAGGGATTGGCGTCGAAGAGCGTGCTCGTTGGCGATGTGATGACTGATGTCCTGTTCAAGACCCGTGATTCACTGGTGTCGCAGAACGAGCCGCTACCGACCGGGATGGTCAGTGGCGGTTACTACGTGAGCACCATTCACCGACCGGACAATACAGACGATCTTGGCCGACTCCAGCAGATCGTCACGTCCCTGTCTCAGCTCGACAAGCCGGTACTGCTGTTGGCTCACCCACGCCTGGTGGATCTCGCGGCGCGCCATGGCATCGAGCTGGAAACCGGATCCATCCGGGTGGGCCAGCCGCTAGCTTACCCCGGACTGATCAATGCGGTGATGAACAGTGCTGGCGTGATTACCGACTCGGGCGGCCTGCAGAAGGAAGCCTTCCTGCTACGGGTGCCGTGCACAACCATCCGTCCAGAGACTGAGTGGGTGGAGACAGTCGAGCTCGGCTGGAACGTGCTGGTGTCCGACGATCTGAGCGTCCTGGCAGAGACGGTACAGCGCCCTCAGCCGTCCCCGACCTCTGCCGCACCTTACGGCGAAGGCGACGCAGCACTTGAGGTAGTGCGCGCCCTACTGGTCAGGTAGCTGACGCAAGACCACTGCCGCTGCGCGTTGACCTGTGAGGCGCAGCGAGGCATTGTCTTCGACCCACGCTGAGCGCACTGCCCTGCCGTCATCGCTCTGACGGAGCACGCGGATCATCTTCTCGGCGACTGCTTCAGCAGAAAAATCCGAGGCGAGCCCGAGCCCGTTGTCGGCTACCATGCTTGCGCAGTCACCCCCGCCGGCGAAGATCACGGGTGTTCCGCAGGCTGCCGCCGCATAGATCTTGGTAGGTTTGGCGAAGTCATATCCTTGGTCCGGCACGATACTGACCACTGCGGCTGTCGCACCGCGGATCCATCGCGCGGCCTCCGCAGGCTGAACCACTCCCCCGAAGGTAACCCTGCCGGGCGCGACGTCGTCCGCTAGCTGGCGTAGTTCGGTCTCGGCAGATCCTTGACCAAAGAAGTGAAGCTGAACTGCAGGGAATTCCTTGGCGACCAGCGCAATCGCTTCGATAAAGATGCCGGCACCCTGCCATTCCGACATCGTTCCGGTGTAGACGAAGTATGGGTATTCGACCGGGGCTGAATCACCGTCGCGGGTGAATACTGTCGTATCTACCCCGTTGTTGACAACTGTCAGACGCTGCGGATCCACTTCGAAGGCAGCAATCTGGTCGGCTACCCCGTCGGAGATGGCGATCACGGTGCTGGCTTTCCGCAGGGCGTGCCCTTCCAGGAACCGCATACAACCAATCACCCACCGGGGCGCCTGGATTGCGACGAGGGCATCCGTCCAGACGTCGGCCGCATAGTAAACATAAGGCCGACGGCGCAGCACCGAGCTAAGCGCTACCATCACACCTGTGGTGGGGGGCGGCTCCGAGACGACGACGTCGGCCCTCGACAGCAGGAGCCTAAAGAACAGAGGAACGTCGAAGGACATGTACTGCACATAGCCCCGGACGTTGCCGCCAGCGTCGCGTAGCACCGGCCACCGTGAAACGTCGGGGCGCCGTGCGGTGCCCGGTGTCTCTTTCGGCGGCTGGGTCGTCAGCACGCGGACTGATGCTCCGGCCTCGCGCAGGCCGCTGACAAGAGCCTCAAGACGGAAGGCTGCGGCACCTACCTCGGGGGGATACAGGCGGGTGGCTACCAAAACCCTCGGCTTCACGCAGTGAGGCTTATCATGGACATTTTAGTGGCCGATTCGATGATGGCCTCTGCTACACGGAGGGTGTTGAGTCCTTCGCGCATGGTGACGATGTTGTTGGAGGTGCCCAGCACGGCGTCCCTGAAGGCCTCGTGTTCGGATCTGAGGGGTTCGCGTTTGGTCAGGGCGAGGCGGGTGATGTTGCCTTCGGAGACTCCCCTGAAGTTGGAGACGGCTTCCCATTCGGTGTTGATGGTGCCGTTTTCGAAGAACGTCAGGTCGGCGGTGAGGGTATCAGCGACGAACGCTCCCTTTTCCCCCGTGACCACGGTGAGGCGTTCCTTCATCGGGGAGAGCCAGTTCACCAGGTGGGAGGTGATCACGCCGTTTTCCAGCTGGCACGACGCGGTGACCATGTCCTCGTGCGGGCGACCGGATCGGGTGCTGGTCAGCGCGGAGACTGATGCGAAGGGTGACTGCGCGAGCCAGGCGGTCAGATCAATGTCGTGGGTGCCGAGGTCCTTCACGACGCCGACATCGGCGATGCGGGACGGGAACGGGCCCTGACGGCGGGTGGCGATCTGGTAGACCTCCCCCAGGTCGCCGTTCTCAATCCTGGCCCGCAGTGACTGCAATGCAGGGTTGAACCGCTCGATGTGGCCGACCGCTCCGACCAGATTGCGCTCTTCAAACGCGTCCACGAGGCGTTGCCCGCCGTCGATGGTCGACGCGATGGGCTTCTCCACCATGGTGTGGATGCCCGCGGCCGCCAACGCCAACCCGACTTCCTCATGGAGACCAGTCGGGACCGCGCACACAGCCATGTCGATGCCCTGGTTGATGAGCGCTTCGACCGAACCGCAGACCGGCAGGGACCCGGCGACACCGTGCGGGTCACCGAACGCATCAGCGACAGCGACGAGTTCGAGGCCCTCAACTTCCCGGATCACCCGGGCGTGATGGCGTCCCATCATGCCGAGCCCGATCAAACCGACTTTCAGATCAACCATGCTCAGGCTCCTGCCGTGGTCAACGCGTTGACCGCTTCAACGATGCGTTCCAGGTCTTCCTGGTCCAGCGACGGGTGCACCGGCAGGGATAGCACTTCCTGGGCCGCGATCTCCGTGTTGGGCAGGTCCTCTTCACGCATGAAGGACGGCAGACGGTGGTTCGGGATCGGGTAATACACTCCCGAACCGATCTGGTAGTCCTCCTTCAACGCGGAGGCGAGCTTGTCCCGGGCAGCAGCGCCGCCATCGACCCGCACCGTGTACTGGTGGTAGACGTGCTCGGCTCCCGGAGCCACGGCAGGGGTGCCGACCCCGGTGAGATTCGCATCCAGGAACGCGGCATTAGCTTTGCGCTGAGCCGTCCAACCCATCACCTTGGTCAACTGGACCCGCCCGATTGCAGCATGCAGGTTGGTCATCCGGGCGTTGAAGCCCACCAGCTCGTTCTCATACTGGCGTTCCATCCCCTGGTTACGCAGCAACCTCAGGTTCCGTTCGATGGTCGCGTCGCCGGTGGACACCATGCCACCCTCACCCGAGGTCATGTTTTTCGTCGGATACAGCGAGAACATCGCGAAGTCCCCGAACGTGCCCACTTTCCGGCCGTCCAAGCCGGCACCATGAGCCTGCGCCGCGTCTTCGAACAAGCCGATTGAATGCTTATCGGCCAGGGCCCGGAACTGAACGATATTTGCGGGGTGCCCGTACAGGTGCACCGGCATGATGCCCTTGGTGCGGTCGGTGATCAACGACTCCACGTGGGCAATGTCCAGGCAGTAATGATCCAGTTCAATATCAGCGAAGACCGGTGTCGCACCGGTCAGGGCCACCGAGTTGGCGGTCGCGGCGAATGTGAAGGACGGCACAATCACCTCATCCCCAGGGCCCACCCCCGCAGCCAACAATCCCAGGTGCAGCCCGGACGTCCCGGAATTCACTGCCACAGCCGCCCGACCGTCTAACAGGACGTCGGAGAACTCGGTCTCGAAGGACGCCACCTCGGCGCCCTGCGCGAGCATCCCTGAAAGCAGTACGGCATCCACCGCTGCCCGCTCGTCGTCCCCTACAATCGGCTTCGCTGCCGGAATGAACCCTTTACTCATGCCTCTACCCCTACTGGTTTCAGTATTGAACTCGCTGTTGAACCCACTGCTGCTGTGGTTTCTTCGTACTTTTCTCCGGTGGCCGGGCACACCCAGGTACCCGCCTCGTTGCGCAGCGGGTGGCCGGCCTTACCGACCCAGCCGACCCGTTTCGCCGGGACCCCCACCATCAGGGCATATGCCGGAACATCCTTGGTCACGACGGCGCCTGCGGCCACAGTGGCCCACTCACCGATCGTCACCGGTGCCACACAGACGGCGCGGGCGCCAATCGACGCGCCGTCGCCGATGGTGACGCCGACCGGTGTCCAGTCGTGGGCGCTCTTGAGTTCACCATCCGGTGACACCGACCGCGGATATGTGTCATTGGTCAGCACCACCGCCGGGCCGATGAACACCCCATG
>NZ_ASZW01000033.1:19341-26156 GCF_000468215.1 Arthrobacter sp. CAL618
CCGGCTCGTAGACGAGCGCGTAGTTCTGGATTTTCGAATTCGCGCCAACCTGGACACCGGTTCCGATATACGCGCCCCGGCCCACGATGCAGTTCTCCCCCAGGACCGCGTCCTCACGTACCTGCGCCAGGTGCCACACCTTGGTGCCCTCACCCAGGGTGGCCTGGGCGGACACATCAGCGCCGTCAGCTATGAAACTCATCGAGTCCTTCTTCCGTTATGAAGCGCGTGTCGCAAAGGATCAGGCCTTGCCGATGACCCGGTACAGCACACCGTCCCAGTGCTCAGCCGAACTCACCCGACGCCCATCAATGAATGCCTTCACCCCAGGAAGATCAGCCGGGCCCAACGACGCATACGACTTGTGGTTGGCTTGCACCACGGCGGCATCGATCGGCTCACCCAGGTGGTACGCCTCGAAACCCAGACGCTGAAGTTCCTCATCCGTGTACATCGGATCATGCACCAACGCGGTAGCTCCACGGGCCTTGAGCGCATCAACGGCAGCGAACACCCCGGAAAACGCTGTCTCCTTCACTTCACCGCGGTACGCGGCGCCAAGCACCACCACCCGTGCACCCTGAAGGTCGCCATACGCGCCTTCCAGAAGCCCAATCGTGTAATCCGGCATACCAGCATTAGCCTCACGCGCGGCACGGACCACCGTCGCGTCAGGGTCATTCCACAGATACAACCGCGGATACACCGGAATGCAGTGACCGCCCACCGCGATACCTGGCTGATGGATGTGGCTATACGGCTGCGAGTTCGACGCATCGATCACCTGATAAATATCAATCCCGGTCGTCGCCGCGAACCGGGCAAACTGATTGGCCAACCCGATATTCACATCCCGGTACGTGGTCTCAGCCAGCTTCGACAGCTCCGACGCTTCAGCGGAACCCAAATCCCAGACGCCATTCCCCCGAGGCAGATCGGGACGGTCATCAAAGTCAAGGACAGCCTCATAAAACTCAACAGCCGTCGCCGCGCCGGCCGGGGACAACCCACCCACCAGCTTCGGGTACTTCCTCAAATCCTCGAACACCCGACCGGTCAGCACCCGCTCTGGGGAGAACACCAAATGGAAATCCACGCCCTCGACCAAACCTGAACCAGCCTCAAGCATCGGCTTCCACCGCGTCCGGGTCGTACCCACCGGAAGAGTCGTCTCAAACGACACCAACGTGCCAGGCGTCAAATGCTTCGCCAGCTCAGTCGTCGCCGCATCCATCCAACCGAAATCAGGCTTCGCATCCTCATCAACGAACAACGGGACCACCAACACCACAGCATCAGCACCAGGCACCGCATCCGCGTAATCAGTGGTAGCCCGCAACTTCCCCGCCGGAACCAGCTCCGAAAGCTTCTCCTGCAAATGGGCTTCGCCCGGGAACGGCTCAACCGCCTGGTTCACCAACCCAACTACCTGAGCGTTCACATCCACGCCGACCACCTCGTGGCCCTTGGACGCGAACTGCACGGCGAGCGGAAGCCCGATTTTCCCAAGCGCAATAACAGCAATCTTCACGAAACAATGACCTTCTCTAGTGGCAGGNAGGTAAAGAACATGTCCAGCCGGACCCAGTAGTCAAGCCTATAGGCACACAGGGAAAAACGCCTGATCTGCGTTTGTCCACTTTTCGCCTCGTCAGGCCGCCCGGCCTGCCCTGGGCCGATAGCGTCGGTGACAGAAATCGTTGGATTCCGCCGAAGGTCCGGGCCTATGCTGCTTCACCTCACACTGGTTTGGGCGCCCTGCCCTTCGGCGCCGCCACAGGGCAGGACGATTGAGCTGGTCGTTGACACCTCGCTGATTAGGTCGGCCCTGGCGCTCCGAGATGCTCTGTTCGCTGGTTACAACACTGGTGCGTGCACCGTCGCGGGTCAGCCGCTGGAGGGTCTGAGTCTCGGCGTGGCACCCCTGGTGACTGGGGCGGTGGTCGTGGCAGGCGGCACGGCTCCCTGCCCGGACCGGCCCCGGGGCGGAACATTACCGCCACACCTGGTCTTTGTCGTCTGTTCCGGGCCGGATGCTGGCCAGCTGGTAGGGCTAACCCGCGGTACGTACTCGGTCGGACGCTCGGGAACTGACATTGTCCTTGACGATCCTGAAGTGTCGCGGGTCCACGCGCTGCTGACCGTCGAACGGAATCGTGTCCTGCTGCGGGACGTCTCCTCAGGCAATGGGACCTGGGTTGATGATTCGCTGGTAAGTGAAGCTACTGTCTCGGTCACATCCAGGATCAGACTAGGGGGTAGCCGTTGCCGTCTCTCACTGGTAGATCAGCCCCCGCCGGGCGAGCCGGTTCCCCATCTTTCAGAGCCCCTCGAGGTAGCGCGCCCGAGCTCTGTCACCGCAAACCCGGCGATGGTGGCTGCCGCCCTCGTTCCGCTCGCTCTGGGAATCGGTCTGGCGCTGACCACCGGGATGTGGCTTTTTCTGGGCTTCAGCGTGTTATCAGCCGGGTTCGGCTTGGCTCCGCTGGTGGCGCGCCGCCGTGGACGCCGTGGTTTCGCTGCCGCCCTCGCCCGGGCAGCCGAGGAGGACCGAGATCGACGACGGGCCGTGTGCGACGTCGGCCGGCTGGCCTTACAGGCCGTCGCATCAACCTGTGCCGATCAGGCAGTACGCCGCGGAATGGACGGAATCCCGGTTTTCGTCAGGATTGGGGAGGGAACCCAGCACGCGAACCTGGTGGTCAAGCCGACAGGCGGATTTTGGGCTCCTCCGCTTTTGACTGATGTTCCGTTGGTTATTGAACTAGCTTCGAATGGAACAGTATTTCCTGTGCCGGAGATCAGCATTTCGGGGTCCGGACTCCACCTGCTGGGACTGGCTCGATCTCTGCTGCTTCAGCTAAGCCATTCGCCCGGTGCCGCGATCTGTGTTGGAACCGACGTTGAACTGCCGGTGGACGCACGCTTTCTCCCTGGGATTGTGCTGGCTGATACGGACACGGCGCTCGCCGAACTTTCCCGGGCCGAATTCCCGGTACCGGTGTTGTTGTTCGGATCGAGCGCCCTCTGGAATCCGCCGAGGGGACGGTTGGCTGCGATTTTCAGGTTTGGGGTCGGCCCTGGGGAGGAGTTACCCCCGGGGCCGGACGGGTCTGGGATGCGCATTGATCTNCAAGCCGATCTGCTGGCCGAAGGATATCCGAGCAGTTTCCGCCCGGACCTGGTGGGTAACCGGTCGTTCGGCAGGCTTGCCCGCGCGCGGGCGATCCGGGGGTTCGCTGATTGTCCTGCGGCAGTGGCTGGTATCAGCCAAGAGTTCCCAATCCCGTTTGGCCGGACCAGCCTCGCCCTTCTCGTACCGACCGCACCTGAGCAGGTGATCCGCACCTGGGCCAGGCCCGGGCCGGGCCTCGCCGCACCGATTGGCCCCAGCGCTGCGGGCGCACTGATCTTTGACCTGGTCTCGGACGGACCACACTTGCTCATTGCGGGGACTACTGGGTCGGGAAAATCAGAGCTCCTCAGATCCCTGGTTCTTTCCATTGCGCTCCACCACAGTCCCAGTGACGTGAACTTTCTCTTCATTGACTTCAAGGGTGGTGCCGCGCTGCGGATACTCTCCGACCTGCCGCATGCCGTGGGCCTGCTGACCGATCTGTCGGCGGCCGCAGTGGCGCGGGCCCTCAAGTCCTTGCTGGCAGAGATCAGGCGACGGGAGCAACTCTTCGCACGGTATCTCGTCGGTGATATCCGCGAGTGGCCGGACACCGACAGACCAGTGCTCCCCCGCCTGGTTCTGGTCATCGATGAGTTTCGAATGCTCGTGGAAGATGTTCCCGGTGCGATGGGGGATTTGATGCGCGTTGCCACCCTCGGGCGGTCGCTGGGCATTCACCTGATCATGGCAACCCAACGCCCTCAAGGTGCCCTGTCGCCGGATATCAGGGCCAACGTGACCGCCACCATGGCGCTCCGGGTCGGATCAGCGCTTGAGTCTCACGATCTCATCGGATCCACGGCGGCAGCCACCATCCCAGTGGATGCACCCGGACGAGCCCTTCTAAAAGTGGGATCCGGGAACCCGATCGAATTTCAGACTGCATCAACAGGAGCGCCCGGAAACGAGGGTGCGACCGGCGCTGGAGTTGTCGCCCTGGCCAGCTACCTCCGGCAGCCAGAGGCCGCAAGCCCCACCCCGGTGCAGGGCCAGCGGACGGTGATTCCCACACCCATAGCTCCCGAGCTGGCCACACGGCTGGTGACTGTGCTGGCTGCTGCCACGGCCATGAAACCGGGCGCTCCGCTGCACTATCCGGTCCTGCCAGAGCTACCCGCAATAGTGCCACCACTTCCCGACCCGTCCAGCCCCCGGGGCACCGTCCCGTTGGGGTTGCTCGATCTACCGGAGCAGCAGTCCCAACGTCAACTCCTGTGGTCCCCTGTTGAGCAATCACATCTCGCACTGGTCGGCTGCCCGCCTGGCGGGACCACCGATGCCCTGGTACACCTCGTGGATCAGCTGGTGCACCGGGTACCGGATCATCACCTGTATCTTCTGGACGGCGATGGGAGCCTCGGGTGGGCGGCCCCGGCGCCCCAGGTAGGCGCGTATGTCGGCCCGCAGGAGCTCAAGCGAGCTGCACGCGTTCTGAAGCTGATATCCGAGCAGGTCATCACCCGGCTTTCGCGTTCCCCCGGATCCGACGACGGCGCTCCCCCCAACCCTGGGCTGGTTGTGGTGATTTCCGGGTGGGGCCGCTGGGCGGGAGCGCTCCGAAACAGTCGGTGGGCTTGGGCCGAAGGACTTCTGCAGGACATTGCCCGGGACGGTCTCGCTGCTGGCACCACCCTGGTTGCTGCCGGCGGACGTGAGCTGACAAACTCCCAGTTTTTTACTCAAATTCCCAATCGATTGTATTTTCCTCTGGGCGCGGGCCGAGAAACGATTCTGACGTGGCCAGCCCATTCGCCAACGGAAGATCTACCCGGGCGCTGCCTGGCTCAGGGGCCGATCGGGACCACAGCGGGCGCCCTGGGACAGGTGGCCCTCAGACGAATAACCGGACCCACCGTCAACCCTGCCACCGGGCCACAGCCGACGACGCAGCCCTTCCGGGTGCTGCCCATTCCCTCGGTAGTCCGCGCGTCCGGCGACCTGTTCAGGGCCCCGGTTGGGGGTCCGCTGCGCATACCAATCGGCGTCGGCGGCGACGAGCTGCGAGTGGTTTACCTTGAGCCGACGAGGGGTTCGGTGTTCCTTGTCCTGGGCAGCGCAGGTTCGGGGCGCACCACCCTCCTCCAGCGCATCGCGGCGTCGGTACCCACCGGCACGGTATGTCTGGGCCCGGGCTCGCAGGCCGAGCCGGACTCCTTCTGGAGGGACCTGGCCCTGGCCCACCGTGCCGGTGATGAGCCACCCGATGCTCTTCTCCTGATTGATGACGCCGATCGGCTCGCACCCGAGACGCACCGCCATCTCGCTGTGCTGGTCGCGGCGGGCTATCGGCTCATTCTTACGGCCCTGAACAGCCCTGCGGTCACCAGAATCCCGTTGGCAGCCCAGGCACGATCGACACGGGCGGGAATGGTCCTTTCCCCCCGTCAACCATCTGATGGAGATTTTTTCGGCGTACGACTGGACTGTGATGATTGCCCCACCCCGGGGCGTGGGTTTCAGCTGGGCCACGGTGACCCACTTGAGGTCCAGGTTGCGCTCCCCCCTGGTTAAAGGACCTTGGGGCTGTCTGCCGTACGCGTGGTGTGGGCGACAACTGGTTTGGTGAACAGGAGCAGCACGACGGCCGCCGCCGGTAGCAACAGGGCCACACCCACAATCACGACGCCGGCTGACAGCGTGGGTATGGCGATCACGATCATGAAGAGTTGGAACACCAGCGCAGCGGATCTAGTCCAGCGGTACCCGCGGAGGAGGTTGTAGCTGACCGCAAGTAGCCAGATCGCGAGCACCACGAGGAATACCATGGTGAAGACTGCCCCGCCGAGCGAGGTGGGTGTGCTGGTGAGGAGCCCGTACAGGTACCACCCAGCGGCGGCGAGCAGTCCGAGCGCCTCCACCAACAGAATCGCAGCAATAACTTTAGCTCCGGCCGGACGAGCACCGGCGGGAAGAGGTTCGGGTGTTGCCTCGCCAGTTGCGCCCGCCATCAGCGTGTCACCCGAGGGAAAGTCGTTCGTTTTAGCTGCAATTTCCGCATAAACGTATCCATATCATCTAGTCAATCGCCATGACGATTTCTGCACCCTAATTCTTTGGTCCAGCCGTCGAGGCTTGTGGTTTCTCAAGCCTAGTCATGATGATCCTGCCGAGCATCCGAGGTCTTGACACGGAGGCGGCCACCCGACATAGTCGAATTAAAGCGACGCATTGATTTCCGTGCCAGCTGCTAATGGCTGTGATGTATAACTCACCACATTGCACAATTTACCGCTTGTTTCCTCTTGTTTGCTTCGATTTAACGTGACAGCCTTGAGGAAGAAGCAACCGGGGGCCGTACTGGCCCCTTTACTATGTGGCCATTCGTGAATGTTTTCACAAACACGGATCGCCGAAGGAGAAAGTGATCGTACATGGATTGGCGTAGCCGCGCTGCATGTCTGGACAAGGACCCGGAGCTGTTCTTCCCGGTCGGAAATACTGGGCCTGCCCTTCTTCAGATCGAAGAAGCCAAAAGCGTTTGCCGTCGTTGTCAGGTGGTTGACACCTGCCTTCAGTGGGCTATCGAATCGGGACAGGATGCCGGTGTTTGGGGTGGACTGAGTGAAGATGAGCGCCGCGCTCTCAAACGTCGCGCCGCCCGGGCTCGTCGCGCGTCCTAACTGCCGTCGGGGCCACG
>NZ_ASZW01000034.1:0-37997 GCF_000468215.1 Arthrobacter sp. CAL618
GAAGCCGAGGCGAAAGCCCGACGGCGCAGGTAGCCCGACGGTGTGGCGCATCCGGAAAAGCCGACAGGAACCAGTACGCTGTTCGTAGATATGTTCGGATAGAAATTTTGGAGTAGCGCGCATGATCAGTTCCCTCCGCGGCACCGTCAGCCACGTTGGCCTCAACTCGGCCGTGCTGGACGTCAATGGGTTTGGGATGCAGATCCTGGCCACCCCGCAGACCCTCGCCACCCTGCGCACCGGACAGGAAGCGCAAGTCTTCACCGCGATGATTGTCCGTGAGGACTCCATGACACTGTTCGGGTTCGAGGAGGCAGACCAGCGCGAGGTGTTCGAGACGCTGCTCGGCGTCAGCGGAGTCGGGCCACGGCTGGCACTGGCCGTGCTGGCCGTCCACGCACCGGAAGCCATCCGGGTTGCTGCCTCTTCGGGCGACGACAAGGCCTTCAGTAAAGTCCCGGGAATCGGCCCGAAGGGCGCCCGCCGGATTGTCCTCGAACTGGCCGACAAACTCGTTCCGCTCGGCACCGCCGGGGCCCCGCCCAAGAACGCCTGGCAGGGACAGGTCCTGACGGCAATGATGGGGCTCGGCTGGTCGGAGAAGGACGCAACCACCGCGATAGACGCGGCGACGGCCGAAGCACCAGAGGTAGCCGCGTCCGGCAACGTGGGTGACATCCTGAAACTCACCCTGCGCAGACTCGGCCAGGACGGCGCCCGGGCCTCGGCGCGGAGCCGGGTCAGCTGATGGCCCGCGACGACGCGGCGGGGGAGGAGGCCCCGGTTGTTTCACCCACCGGGGATCCAGAGGACCGGGCGGTGGAAGCAGCGCTGCGACCCAAAAACCTCGATGACTTTGTCGGGCAGCAACGGGTCCGCCGGCAGCTCTCCCTGGTCCTGGAAGCCTCGCGGCTGCGCGGCCGAACAGCCGACCACGTCCTGCTCTCCGGCCCGCCGGGCCTTGGCAAGACCACCCTGGCCATGATCATCGCCGCCGAGATGAACGCGCCCCTGCGCATCAGCTCCGGACCGGCCATCCAGCACGCCGGCGACCTCGCGGCCATTCTCTCCTCGCTGACCGACGGCGAGGTACTCTTCCTCGACGAAATTCACCGCATGTCCCGGCCGGCCGAGGAAATGCTGTACATGGCGATGGAAGATTTCCGGGTCGACATCATCGTCGGCAAAGGGCCGGGCGCAACAGCCATCCCGTTGGACCTGCCGCCATTCACCCTGGTCGGCGCCACCACCCGGGCCGGGCTACTTCCAGGGCCCCTGCGGGACCGCTTCGGGTTCACCGGCCACCTCGAGTTCTACTCCACCGAAGAACTGGAACTGGTATTGCGTCGCTCGGCGATGCTGATGGACATGAAGGTCAACTCGGCCGCATTCTCGGAGGTGGCAGGCCGGTCCCGCGGTACGCCCAGGATTGCCAACCGGCTCCTCCGCCGGGTACGTGACTGGGCGTTGGTGCACGGCGTCGACCTGATCGACGCCAGGTGCGCCGGGGCGGCGCTGGACATGTATGAAGTGGACGCCAAAGGCCTCGACCGGCTCGATCGCGCCGTGCTCACCGCCCTGATCACCAAGTTCAACGGCGGTCCGGTGGGACTTTCGACCCTCGCGATCGCCGTCGGCGAGGAACCCGAGACAGTCGAAACCGTCGCCGAACCATACCTGGTGCGGGAGGGGATGCTGGGGCGGACCCCCCGGGGACGAATCGCCACGCGAGCGGCCTGGGACCACCTGGGACTCGTCATGCCGGCGAATGTTGCGGCTGCCATGCCGGAGGACCTCTTCACCGTCCTCTCCGAGGAAAACGGCCCGGAAGGCAACCGTGCCGAAGACAACAGTGGGGTAACGGAATGGGCCAACACCGAGGGATAGGGGCGCCGAAAGGACGCGGACAATCCCGTTTCCCTTTACACTGATATGACGTGCGGCACGTCAGGTGCGTGCGGATCCCAAGATATAGAAACGGAACTACTCTGTGTTCTCAACCTTATTAGCCCAGACTGCCGCCCCAGAGCAAGGCTTCGATATTTTCAGCCTGCTTTTGCCGCTGGCACTCGGAGCATTGATCTTCATGATGTTCCGGAGGCAGAAGAAGACCCAGAAGACCATCAAGGAGCAGCGCACCCAGATGGTTCCCGGCACCGAAGTGATGACCAACTTCGGCCTGTTCGGTACAGTGATTTCTCTCGACGAAGAGAACAACAAGGCAGTGCTCGAGCTTGGTCCCGGTGCCAGGGCCACGGTACACATGCAGACCCTCACCAAGGTGGTGCAGCCTGAGCCGGCCGCCGATGACGAAGAAACGCCGGCCGTCCCCGACGACGCATCCTCGCTGACCAGCCCCGTCGCCGACAACTCGGCCACCGACACCCGGACCACTGCTGTTGACGGCCAGGATCAGCCGAACCATGACACGGTGCTCCCCGAATCCGGAACAGAGCGTCTTGACGCCCGCTCAGACGAGGACATCCGTCTGGACTACGACAACAAGCGGGACAACAAGGACATCTAGCGCCGCAGGTGGGGCAGCACCCTCGAGTGTGATGCCCCACCACCCCTAGAACCACCGACGCGCGCTCTCTCGATAAAAGGAAATTCCACATGCCTCGTACCGGCCCAGGCACGGCAGCCAAACGGACACTCGTTTGGCTCGGCGTTATGTTTGCATTACTAGCAGTTCTCCTGGGCAGCGGGTCCATCTGGGGCACCGCGAGCTGGAGCCCCAAGCTGGCACTCGACCTTGAGGGTGGAACCCAGATGATCCTGGCGCCCCAGGTGCAGGGCGGCAGCGATGAGATTACCGAAGAGCAGCTCGACCAGGCTGTCGAAATCATCAGGCAGCGGGTCGACGGCAGTGGCGTGGCAGAGGCCGAGATCAACACCCAGTCCGGCCGCAACGTGATTGTGTCACTCCCCGGTATTCCCGACGCCGAAACCCGCGAACTGATTCAGGCGTCGGCACAGATGGAATTCCGACCAGTACTCTTTGGCGGCCCGGGCCAGGCGCCCGCCGCGGAAACGCCCACCCCCGAAGAAGAACTGCCCGCTCCTACCGACGAACCCACCAATGCCAGCGATCCCAACTGGATCACGGCAGAACTGTTCTCCGAGTTCGAGGCCCTCGACTGCACATCGCCCGAGGCACTCGAACCCGCCGAAGAAGCAGCACCCGCCGATGAGCCAATGGTCGCTTGCGAGCCGGGCACCCAGGGCAAATATATTCTCGGGCCGGTGGAAGTGCCGGGCACCGACATCGACTCCGCCGACTTCGGCATGCAGCGCGGCGCGCAGGGTCAGTCACTGAACACCTGGGCGGTCAACATCCAGTTCAACTCCGAGGGCAGCGAGACCTTCCGGGAAGTCACCGAACGTCTCTTCGCCTTCGGTCAGGGCGATCCACGGAACCAGTTCGCCATCGTGCTCGATGGGACGATCATTTCGGCTCCGACCACCCAGGCCGTCATCCCCGATGGGCGGCCCTCGATCAGCGGTAGCTTCACGGAGGAGTCGGCCGGGGCGTTGGCCGAACAACTGAAGTACGGCGCACTGCCGATCAGCTTCGAGATCCAGAGCGAGCAGCAGATCTCGGCCACTCTCGGAGCCGACCAGCTCCGGCTCGGCATGATTGCAGGCATCATCGGCTTGATTTTGGTCGCCGTTTACTCGATCTTCCAGTACCGGATGCTGGGACTGGTGACGATTGCGTCCCTTGTGGTGGCAGGTTTCCTCACCTACCTCGCCATCTGCATCCTGGGCTGGACCGAAAACTACCGGCTCTCCCTCGCAGGTGTGGCCGGCCTGATTGTCGCAATTGGGCAGACAGCCGACTCCTTCATCGTTTACTTCGAACGAATCCGCGATGAGCTCCGAGATGGCAGGGGGCTCGTCTCAGCCGTAGAGAACGGCTGGCGCCGGGCCAAGAGCACCGTCCTCGCGTCCAAGGCCGTCAGCCTGCTGGCCGCCGTCGTGCTGTACTTCGTCGCTGTCGGCAACGTTCGTGGGTTCGCGTTCACCCTCGGATTGACAGCTGTAGCCGACCTGATCGTCGTCTTCCTGTTCACTCATCCGGTGATGCGCCTGCTGGCAAGGACCAAGTTCTTCGGCGAGGGACACCGGTTCTCCGGTGTCGATCCGAAGAAGCTTGGCATTATGCCGCTCTATCGTGGTGCCGGTCGTATCCGGATGCCGTCGGCAACACCGCAGACGGCAGCCCCCCGCACCAAGAACAAGGCAGTCTCAGGTGAAATCGCCCGACGCACCACCATCGCTGAACGTCGGCTGGCCGAACAAAAAGCCCTGGCCGCGCGAAGCAATGGCACAGACCAGGAGGAAAACTAAATGCGGGGCAATAGTTTCGCCAAATTTGGCAACGACCTCTACTCGGGCAAGCTGTCCTACCCGTTCGTCGGCAAGCGCAAGCTGTGGTTCACCATTGCAGCGTTGGCCGTCCTCGTGTCGATCATCATCCCGATCGTCAAGGGTGGCTTCAACCTCGGTATCGATTTCCGGGGTGGCTCCGAGTTCACGGTGTCGAGTGTCGAGAACACTGACATCGCCCTTGGTGAGCAGGCTGTTACGGGAGTGGTACCAAATGCGGTACCGAGCGTCACGAACATCGCGCCGCAGACGATGCGTATCCAGACTGAGCGGCTCTCCGATGATGAGACCCTCAGCGTCCGGGACGCTCTGATCAGCGCGTATGAGGTTACCGAAGAAGAAGTCACTACCAACTTCGTCGGTCCCACCTGGGGCGAGGATGTCAGCCGGCAGGCCTTGATTGGCTTGGTGGTGTTCATCCTGCTGGCCGCAGTGCTGATGGCGCTGTATTTCCGGACCTGGAAAATGTCGGTGGCCGCACTCAGCGGATTGTTCGTGGTCATGACGGTGACAGCCGGTCTGTACTCGCTGAGCAACTTCGAGGTGACGCCCTCGGCGATGATCGGTTTCCTCACGGTGCTGAGCTATGCGTTGTATGACACGGTGGTGGTTTTCGACAAGATCAAGGAGAACACCGCCGACCTTGATGTTTCTACCAAGCGAACCTTTGGCGAGCAGGTAAACCTTGCGGTCAACCAGACGCTGGTGCGCTCCATCAACACCTCGGTTGTCGCCGTGTTGCCGGTCGCATCGATTCTTTTCATCGGTGCGATGCTCCTCGGTGCGGGTACCCTCCGGGATCTGTCTCTCGCCTTGTTCATCGGCATTATCATCGGGACCATCGGCACTCTCTTCGTCGCCGCACCCGTTTACGCGTGGCTGCGGATGCGCGAGCCGGGCATGAAGCGGCAGGAGAAGCGCGTGCTGCATCGCCGGTCGGTCGAAGCAGCAGAAGCCGTCTCTGCGCCCTGACTGTCGCAGCAGCAATCGACGATCTGACGGCCGTGTCCTGGTCCCCTGAGGGGGCCGGGACACGGTTTTTTGTTCCCAGTTTGGCGGCAGCCGGGGATCGGTGCAGCAGGGTTTGGTCCGTCGGACTAAACTTAAATATGCGTGCCGGAGAAGAGGTATGGTGTAATTCTTTTTCAGCCGTCTGACGGCTGAGGAATCGGGGTAGTACGTGGCAGATGCCAGTGGTCCAGCAGAGCGGCCAGACACGGAACACCGTGAGGAGCGCCCTGGTACCTTTTCGCGCCCTTCGACCGCTCAGCTTGACCAAGTCGCGGCGCCCCCGGCGACCATACCGCCCGTCCGCAGCCGCGACGTCGCAGTGACCTCATCGGAATCAGCCCCTTCGGCGGCCAGCGCCGACCACAGCGCGCTGCCCGATCGGAAAATCCGGACCCGGTCACGGCTGGCCCGCCTGACGGGCAGAGCCTCCAACGGGTATTCACCGGTGCTTGAGCCCCTGCTGAGGACGGTCCGGGCCAACAACCCCAAGGAAGACCTCGACCTGATCCAGCGGGCGTACCTGGTGGCTGAGCGCAGCCACGAGGGCCAGAAGCGAAAAAGCGGCGATCCGTACATCACCCACCCGGTGGCGGTGGCAACGATCCTTGCCGAACTGGGCATGACCGGCACCACGCTGGCTGCCGCCCTGCTGCATGACACCGTCGAGGACACCGCATGCACCCTCGACGACATCAAGCGTGACTTCGGCGCCGAAGTGGCAATGCTGGTGGACGGGGTCACCAAGTTGGACAAGGTGTCCTTCGGCGACGCTGCCCAGTCCGAGACCGTTCGCAAAATGGTGGTCGCCATGGCCAAGGACATTCGTGTCCTGGTGATCAAACTTGCGGACCGGCTCCATAATGCCCGGACCTGGCGCTTTGTCTCTCCCGAGTCGTCGGCCAGAAAAGCCCGCGAGACACTCGAAATCTTCGCGCCGCTCGCGCACCGGCTCGGCATGAACACCATCAAGTGGGAGCTCGAGGACCTGTCCTTTGCGGCGCTGCACCCGAAGGTGTACGAAGAGATCGTCCGGATGGTGGGGGATCGTACACCTGAACGGGAAAAGCACCTGGCAGTGGTGCGCACCCAGATCGGCGAAGACCTTCGGTCGGTGAAGATCAAGGCGACAATCACCGGACGCCCGAAGCATTACTACTCCATCTACCAAAAGATGATCGTCCGCGGCAAGGACTTCGATGACATCCATGACCTGATGGGGATCCGGGTGCTGGTGGACAGTGTGAGGGACTGCTACGCAACGTTGGGCCAGCTGCATGCCCGCTGGAACCCGCTGCCCGGCCGGTTCAAAGACTACATAGCGATGCCCAAATTCAATATGTACCAGTCGCTCCACACCACGGTGATCGGACCCGGCGGCCGTCCGGTGGAGATTCAGATCCGGACCCACGACATGCACCGCAGAGCCGAATACGGCGTTGCAGCGCACTGGAAATACAAGGGCGCTGGCGGCAAGGCCGGAGAAGGACCCGATAACAGCGACATGGGGTGGCTGCGGAGTCTGGTCGACTGGCAGCAGGAGACAGCCGACCCGGACGAGTTCCTTGACTCGCTGCGCTTCGAAATCAACGCCCGCGAAGTGTTCGTGTTCACTCCCAAGGGTGAGGTTATGGCGTTGCCTGCCGGGTCCACTCCGGTGGACTTCGCCTATGCAGTGCACACCGAGGTGGGGCACCGGACGATCGGAGCCCGGGTCAACGGGAAGCTGATCCCGCTGAACAGCGAGCTGAACCACGGCGACTGGGTGGAGATCTTCACCTCCAAGGCCGAGGGTGCCGGCCCGAGCCAGGACTGGCAGGGGNGGGGTTCGTGAAGAGCCCGCGGGCTCGCAACAAGATCCGCCAATGGTTCACCAAGGAACGCCGCGAAGAGGCGATTGAAAAGGGTAAGGAATTGCTCACCCGCGCAATGCGCAAGCAGAACCTGCCACTTCAGCGCATGATGACCCATGACGCTCTGATAGCGGTGGCCCAGGAGTTGAGGCACGCGGACATCGCTGCCCTTTATGCGGCGGTCGGTGACGGCCATTCCTCCGCCCAGAACGTGATCGAACGCCTGGTCGCCCTGATGGGTGGGAACGAGGGTGCTGAAGATAGCCTCGCCGAGACGGCGGTCGCCACCACACCGCGCCGCCCCAAGTTCTCCGATTCCGGGGTGACGGTGCGCGGCGTCGGCGACGTCTGGGTCAAAATTGCGCGGTGTTGTACTCCAGTTCCGCCGGATCCCATCATCGGGTTCGTTACCCGCGGTTCGGGGGTGTCAGTCCACCGGAACGACTGCCGCAACGTCGAGGAACTGAGGGATCAGCCGGATCGGATTGTGGACGTCGACTGGGCTCCCACCCAGTCCAGCGTGTTCCTGGTCGAGATCCAGGTTGAAGCGCTCGATCGCAAGAGCCTCCTCTCCGACGTCACCCGGGTCCTCTCCGAGAACCACGTCAACATTCTCGCGGCAAGCGTGAATACCTCGACGGACCGGGTGGCACTGTCGCGGTTTGCTTTTGAGATGGGGGATCCCAAGTACCTGACCCACATCCTCAACGCGGTCCGCCGGATAGACGGCGTGTTTGACGTCTACCGCACCACCGGGGCGCAACGGAGGCTCTAGCTCGCCGTCGACCGCCGGTGCCGAATGGGGTGGGTCTAGCCCGAGTGCATGGCGCTCTGGAGGCGGGCCAGGGCGCGGTTCTTGCCAGGAACACGTCGGGTTGCTTCCAACGCCCTGACCACCAGGACCAGGTCACACCGTAGATCGGGGTGAGCTGCCAGTCGGACGAGGGTTGGCACCGCCCAGTCGTCATGTCCATGCACTGCAACATCGAGTGCGGTCCGCAAGGGTGCTGTGACGCCCACCCCGCCGACCACCCGGACATCGCAGGGTCCCAAAGCGACCTGATGCATCAGGGCTTCACTGAACGGTGGCAGGGCGGTGGTGCGGCGTCGGTGATCTGTCACGAGGTTCACTGTTTCGGGTAGTGGCGCGCAGCCATAGACCCAGGCCGCGCTTTGGCGGGCAAGCGCAACCTTGGCCCGCAACGACGCCGGGACGCACAGGATCGCAGACTGGGCGCGGGAGGCGGGGTCAAGATGGTGGTCCGCGCGGGCATAGGAGTTCCCGCAGACACGGCGCAGCAGTCCGTCGATGCGCATGGCCTGCAACTCGACGCTGCTGAAGATGTCATGGGCTCGGAAGAGCACTCCGCCGGTTGAGGTGATCGGCTCTGCTGGGGTTTCTCCGGTAGCGGCTCCCAGCCGAAGGTGGGACATGGCCCAAGCATTCCGAGTTTGGCCCCAAAGCGAAAGCCCCGGCGTCGAGTTGTGGATAACCGGACTGGTGACGTACCAGACTACTCATCCACAACCCCACACCGGGGCTGAGTGTTCGGGTGCCGCTAGGAGAAGTCCTGCGCCGACTTCTGCAGCATATCCATCCATTGTTGGCGTGCGGACAGGGCTTCCTTGGCGGTAGCGATCCGCTTCGCGTCGCCAGCCTTCTCGGCAGCGTTCAGATCTTCCTGCAGCGCAGCGATAGTGGCTTCCAGCTGACTCAGAGCACTGTTGGTGCGGGCCTGGGTTTCAGGGTTGGTCCGCTCCCAATGGGCGTCGTCGGCAGCCTTCACCGCGTCCTCAACCTCGCGAATACCGGCTTCGATCCGACCCATGTCCGCGCGTGGCACCTTGCCGGCTTCCTCCCAGCGGTCACGAATCGACTGCAGCGACTTCTTCGCGGCCGCGAGGTTCCTGATGGGCAGCAACTGGCGTGCCTCGACCAGCAGGGCTTCCTTGACTACAAGGTTTGCCCCGTATTCTTCGTCGATTGCCTCGTTGGTTGCTTTCCTGGCGGTGAAGAACTTGTCCTGGGCGGCCCGAAAACGAGCCCACAGGGCGTCGTCGTCCTTGCGGCTGGCCCGTTTGGAGGCCTTCCACTCATCCATCAGCCGGCGGTATTCGCCAGCGGTGTGGCCCCAGTCGGTTGAGGTGGAAAGCGCCTCGGCCTGCTGGATGAGGGACTCCTTGGCCTGCTTGGCCGAGGCATTGTCGGTATCCAGCTGGGAGAAGTACGCGCGACGATGCCGGTCGAAGATGGTGCGTGCCGCGCGGAACCTCTTCCACAGGCCGTCTTCGGTGCCGCGGCCAAGCCTGATGCCGTTCTTCTGCGCCGCTTTCCAGGTCTCGAACAGCTCGTTCATCCGGGTGCTGCTGGCTTTCCACTGCACCGTGGATGGGTCGCGGCCAGCGATTTCTTCGGCTTCCGCGACGATCGCTTCGCGGGCTGCGAGCTCAGCCGACTTCAGCGCATCCTGTTCGGCCTTTTCGGCGGCAACAAGCTCCGCGATCTGGCCGTTCAGGGCGTCCAGCCGCGCTTCAAGGGCAAGCACGTCGCCGACGATCTTCTTCTCTGCGACCTGCTCCCGCAGATGACCGGCGGTCTTCTGCATGTCGGCGGATGGTGCCTTCGCCTGGACGCGCTGTTCCAGGAGCACAATCTGGCTGGCAACGTCGTCGTACTTGCGCACGAAATATGCCAGCGCCTCATCCTTGGAGGCATCCGGGTACTGCCCGACGGCGTGCTCCTCGCCGTTGACGATGAGGAAGACGTGACCGTCGTCCTCGACCCGGGCGAACTTGGCTGCTTCGCTTAGCGGGGTGCTGTGCGCCGGGGGAGCGGCGACTGCTGCGCCTGGTTTCGCGCCGGGTTTGCCACCAGGTTTCGCGCCGGGTCGCGGAGCCATCGCTGCGGGGCTGGGAGCGGCGCCGGGGGAAGACATTGGGCGGGCAGCTTCAGGCGTGGCTGACTCAGCCTCGGGTGCCTCAGGTTCAGGGGCGGCTGCTTCAGCCTCGGGAGTCGCAGCCTCGGGTGCCTCGGGAGCCGCAGCCTCGGGAGCTTCAGCTTCGGGAGCTGCAGCTTCGGGTGCCTCGGGTTCAGGCGCGGCTGATTCAGCCTGCTCGGGCTCAACCGCCTGCTCAAGACCAATTGTTGTTTCCTCGTCGCCTGACGTTTCGTCGGTACGGGGTGTTTCGTCGGATTGCTGACTTTGTGTCACCGCTAGAAGTCTTTCACTCGTTGGTTTGCCTGCTACCTCGCGGCAAATGGTTCAGGGCTATCGAGTCTATCGCCACGGCGTCCCCGCACCGCGCAGCCTCAGAGGCTACTTTACGCATAAGGGTTCGCCAGCGGAATCTCGATGCACCCACCCACGGGGACTGTGCGGCGACCGCTGTTTCGGTGTGGAACCCGGACAGCGGGGGGCAGCCTAGACATCGGAGGCGGAAATAGTGCCCACCGATGTCCGGGTTCCCCGCCAAAGCCGGGTAAAATCGGAGACCGTCAACCCGATGTCACATCCTGCAAGGAGCTCAGCCGTATGGCACGCAAGGCCTCACTCTCCGGTTTTCCCGAATGGCTGCCGGAGGAACGCCTGGTTGAGTTGCATGTACTGGACACGTTGCGGAAAACCTTCGAGCTGCATGGCTTCTCCAACATCGAAACCCGGGCGGTCGAGACGGTGTCCCACCTGCTCCGCAAAGGGGACATCGACAAAGAGGTCTACGCTGTGTCGCGCCTTCAGGCCGACGACGACGGCGGCCGGGCGACCAGCTCCGACGACGGCCTTGCCCTCCACTACGACCTGACTGTTCCCTTCGCCCGCTACGTGGTCGAAAACTCCGGCCACCTGGCGTTCCCCTTCCGGCGCTACCAGATCCAGAAGTGCTGGCGCGGTGAACGCCCGCAGGACGGCCGGTTCCGCGAGTTCACCCAGGCCGACATCGACGTCGTGGGCGACGGCGTGCTCCCGTTCCGGTACGACGTCGAACTGGCCCTCGTGGTGGTCGATGCCCTCTCGGCCCTGCCCATTCCCGAGTTCACCGTGCGCGTCAATAATCGGAAACTCGCCGAGGGTTTCTATCGGGGCATCGGCCTTGAGGACACCGCCGGGGTGCTGCGCAGCATCGACAAACTGGAAAAGATCGGGGCAGAGAAGGTTACCGCCCTGCTGCAGACCGAACTCGGTGCCACCGCCGACCAGGCAGCCCTCGCCCTCCGGCTCGCCTCGATCCGGACCGCTGACGTGTCATTCGTCGACCAGGTCCGCGCCCTCGGGGTCACCGACCCCCTGCTGGAAGAGGGGCTCGGGGAGCTGGAGCAGGTGATCTCCGAAGCGTCCAAGCGCGCGCCCGGCCGGGTGGTTGCCGACCTCAGCATTGCCCGCGGCCTGGATTATTACACCGGAACGGTCTACGAAACCGTGCTGAACGGGCACGAGTCACTGGGATCGATCTGCTCCGGCGGCCGGTATGACAGCCTGGCAGCCAAAGGCAACCGGACGTTCCCCGGAGTCGGCCTGTCGATCGGCGTAACCCGGCTGGTGTCGCGGATCCTCAGCCAGGGCTTCACCGCCGTGTCGCGGCAGGTGCCCACCGCAGTCCTGATCTCGCTGACCGACGACAGCTCCTGGTCGGCGGCCCAGGACATCGCCGCGGCCCTGCGAGCCCGCGGCATTTCCGCTGAGGTGGCTGCCACTGCCGAGAAGTTCGGCAAGCAGATCAAGTTCGCCGACCGTCGTGGGATCCCCTTCGTCTGGTTCACGGCTGAGGACGGCACCCACGAGGTCAAGGACATCCGCACCGGCGCCCAGGAACCTGCCGATCCCGGCACCTGGACGCCCCCGGCAGTTGATCTCGTGCCGTCGGTGCTCCGCGCCGAGCCAGCCGACGCCTGACCCGGGCACCGCACCACAAGGTCAGGAGCGTCGTCGTCGTACTCCCGCGACGACGACGCGGCCCAGCACTCCAGCGGCCAGGACCGCCACCATGGTGAGCACCGACGTCGTGGGCAGGGTGAGGGCCAGCAGCACACAGCCGATAAAACCCACCACGTTCAGCCCCCGCGGTGAATGCCACGGCCGGTGGGTGAGGGTAAACGCCGACAGGTTGGCGATCGCGTAGTAGATCAACACCCCAAAGCTGGAGAATCCGACCACCGTCAGGACGTCAGTGGTCAGGAGCAGGCCGATGACGACGACGGCGGTTGCCAGATCGGCGGCGTAGGGAACACCGAAGCGCTGCCAGATCCCGGTCAGGGCCCGGGGCAGGTCTCCTTCACGGGCCATGGCCAGCGTGGTCCTGCCCACCCCGGCGATGAGGGCCAGTAGGGCTCCGAGGCTGGCGAGTGCTGCCGCGATGGTGACAGCAGTTGCCGGGATTGCTGAGGTCGAGGCAGTGAACACCTCACGCAACGGTGCGGCGGAGGCGGCAAGCGCCGTCGGGCCCAGTGCTGCCAGCAGACCCCACGCAAGCAGCAGATACAGCCCCAGGGTGAAGCCAAGGGATCCGAAGATCGCTGCCGGGATGTTGCGTTGCGGCTCGCGCACTTCCTCGCCCATGGTGGCGACGCGGGCGTACCCGGCAAACGCGAAGAACAGCAGTCCTGCGGCCTGCAGCACTCCAAGCCAGCTGATGGGCAGCTGGACAGCGTCTGACGGTGCGGGGGCGGCGAAGGCGGCGACCACCACGAAAGCGAGTACCGGGACCACCAGGGACACGATGATCCGGGTCATCAGGGCGGTACGACTGACACCCAACAGGTTCACGACGGTCAGGGCGACCACCGCCGCGACGGCTGCGGCGGTCTCAAAACCCGGGGCGGCGTACAACCCAAAGGTCAGCGCCATCGCTGCGCACGAGGCGATCTTGCCGGCAACGAAACTCCAGCCGGCGATGAACCCGGGCCAGGGGCCGAGCTGGCGTCGGCCGTAGATATACGTGCCACCGCTGTGCGGGTGCACTGCCGCCAGTTGCGCGGACGCCGCCGCGTTGCAGTAGGCCACGAAACCGGCGATGGCCACGGCGAGGGGCAGCCAGCTTCCCGCCGAGGCCGCAGCTGGCGCGAAGACGACAAACACGCCGGCGCCGATCATGGAGCCGATCCCCACGGTCGTGGCGTCAAAGCCGCCCAGCTGCCGTCGAAGGCCTGGCGGATTGGTCCCTGGTGGATGAGCCATTGCCATGTGTGATCCCTGCCGTGGCGGGTGGGTCCCGGTATCACCGGTAAACTCGGACGAGACGATCTTTTCATACGCGGGTAGCCCTTTTCTGCCCCGCACCTCCACCCGGAAGGAATGCTGTGCTGCGCACACATGACCTCGGTTCGCTACGGACTGAGCACATTGGACACACCGTCACCCTGGCAGGCTGGGTTGCCCGCCGCCGAGATCACGGCGGGGTCGCATTCCTTGACCTGCGCGACGCCTCGGGTTTCGCCCAGGTGGTGGTCCGGGAAGAGGAAGTGTTCCACGGACTGCGCAACGAGTACGTCCTGCAGATCACGGGCACCGTCGAGAAGCGCCCCGAGGGTAACGAGAACCCGGCCCTGGCCACTGGCGGCATCGAAGTCATCGCCGAGACCGTGACCATCCTCAACACCTCCGACCCGCTGCCCTTCCAGATCGACGAGCACGTGGAGGTTGGCGAGGAAGCACGCCTGAAGCACCGCTACCTCGACCTCCGCCGGCCAGCGCCCAACGCCAACCTCCGGCTACGTTCCGAGGCCAACCGGGTGGCACGCGAGCTGCTGCACCAGGATGGTTACGTCGAAATTGAGACACCCACCCTGACCAGGTCCACCCCTGAGGGTGCCCGCGACTTCGTGGTGCCAGCCCGTCTGTCGCCCGGCTCCTGGTACGCCCTGCCGCAGTCTCCGCAGCTGTTCAAGCAGCTCCTGCAGGTGGGCGGCTTTGAGAAGTACTACCAGATTGCCCGCTGTTACCGCGATGAGGACTTCCGCGCGGACCGTCAGCCGGAGTTCACCCAGCTCGACATCGAAGCCAGCTTCGTGGAGCAGGATGACGTCATTGCCCTGGGTGAGAGCCTGGTCAAGGCGCTCTGGCAGCTGATCGACGTCGAAATCCCCACGCCGATCCAGCGGATGACCTACGCCGATGCGATGGCCCGGTTCGGCTCAGACAAGCCCGATCTGCGCTTCGGCCTGGAACTGACCGAGCTCACCGAGTTCTTCAAGGACACCGATTTTGGCGTGTTCAAGGCGCCCTACGTCGGTGCCGTCGTCATGCCCGGCGGGGCGTCCCAGCCGCGCCGCCAGCTCGACGCCTGGCAGGAATGGGCCAAGCAGCGCGGCGCCAAGGGCCTCGCCTATGTTCTGGTCGACGACGACGGCAGCCTCCGCGGGCCCGTCGCCAAGAACCTCACCGAGGCCGAGCGTGACGGCCTGCCCGCCGCGGTCGGCGCCAACCCCGGCGACTGCATTTTCTTCGCCGCCGGCGAGAAGACTCCCTCCCGCGCGCTGCTCGGCGCAGCACGCGTTGAAATCGGCCACCGCACCGGTCTCATCGACCCGTTGGCCTGGGCCTTCGTCTGGGTTGTTGACGCACCGATGTTCGAACCGGCGTCGGCGGCTGTCGCAGCCGGCGACGTGGCGGTCGGCGGGGGAGCCTGGACGGCAGTGCATCACGCGTTCACCTCACCGAAGCCCGAATACCTGGACACCTTCGACAAGGATCCAGAGACCGCACTGGCGTACGCCTACGACATTGTCTGCAACGGCAACGAAATCGGCGGCGGCTCGATCCGCATCCACCAGCGGGATGTGCAGGAACGGGTGTTCTCGGTCATGGGCATCAGCCAGGAGGACGCGCAGGAGAAGTTCGGCTTCCTGCTCGAAGGATTCAAGTTCGGTGCGCCCCCTCACGGCGGCATCGCGTTCGGCTGGGACCGCGTCGTGGCGCTGATGGCCGGCACCGAGTCGATCCGCGACGTCATCGCGTTCCCGAAGTCCGGCGGCGGCTTCGATCCGCTGACGGCCGCTCCCGCTCCGATCACCGCGCAGCAGCGTAGGGAAGCCGGAGTGGACTTCAAGCCGGAGAAGAAGAACTAGGGCGCAGCTCCTCCACCCCCGCTTGGGTTGAATGGCGGGGGATCTGGCGGGTTCTGCTGCTTTGTGACGGGAATGGACACACGCCCAATCCGGTTATGAAATACTGATACACACAAACGTGCTCCGGGGTCGGTGTAATTCCGAACCGGCGGTGATAGTCCGCGACCCGTCCGCTGCCAGTGCTACCGCGCTGGCGTGGCCGGTTGAACTGGTGAAATTCCGGTACCGACAGTTAAAGTCTGGATGGGAGAAGCGCGTACAGCTTTGGCTGTGCTGGTTTGGTGGTGCCTTCGTGCGCCGCCGACAGCACCGGCCGTTCCTGTCGTTACCCCGGAGCGCACCGCTCGAGACAAGGGGTCGACATGGATTTTCTGAGGTGGCTGTTCGACGCTCAGATCCCCGTCGCCGGAAGCTCGCTGCTGCTCCGCGAGGTGATCGGCAACGTCTTCGGGCTCCTCAGCGCGCTCGGCGGGATGCGCCGGAAACTCTGGGCCTGGCCCGTCGGTATCATCGGCAACGTCCTGCTCCTCACCGTCTTCCTCGGTTCCTTTTTCGGCGGAGCCGACGCCGCCAACCTCCTCGGCCAGGCTGGCCGCCAGATCATGTTCATCGCCGTCGCCGTCTACGGCTGGCGCCAGTGGAGTGCCAGCAGCCAGGCCGACGGCCACGCCGTCACTCCACGCTGGGCGCCCCGCCGCGCGCGGATCGGCCTGGTGGTCGCCATGATCGTCGGCACGGTAGCGCTGACACCCCTCTTCCGGATGCTCGGCTCCTACGAACCCGTGTGGGCGGACGCCTGGACGTTTGTCGGCTCGCTGCTGGCAACCGTCGGCATGGCCAAGGGCTGGGTCGAGTTCTGGCTCATCTGGGTGGCGGTCGACGTCGTCGGGGTGCCACTGCTCTTCAGCGCCGGCTACTACGCGTCAGCCTTCATGTACCTGTTCTATGGGGTGTTCACCCTGATCGGGTTCTTCGTCTGGATGCGCGCCCGTGAGCGCAGCAAGCCCCGCATCGATGTCCTGCTCCCCGATCCGACGGTCCGGTAGACGCCGTGGACACGACCTCCCTGAACCCTGTCTTCTCCGCCGCTGAATGCGACGCGATGCGATCCGCCATCGGACTGGCCGGGCGCGGTGTGCGTGGCGCCAACCCACTGGTGGGAGCAGTGGTACTCGACGAGCGCGGCACGGTGATCGGCTCCGGCTACCACCGGGGGGCGGGCACTCCGCACGCCGAAGTCGATGCCCTCACCAACGCCCTGACGCAGCGGGCGGACCTGACCGGGTGCACGCTGATCTGCACCCTTGAACCCTGCAACCATGCCGGGCGTACGGGCCCCTGCACCGAAGCCATCGCGACGGCCGGGATCACCCGCGTGGTCTACGCCGCCGACGACGTCCACGGCCCTGCCGCTGGTGGCGCTGGCTGGCTCACCGCCCACGGCGTCGAGGCGGTTGGCGGGTTGCTGGCCGATGAGTCGCACCAGCTGAACCACCGGTGGCGGGAAGCGACCAGTTCCCGCCGCCCCTTCATCACCCTCAAAATCGCCCAGACCCTCGACGGTAAGGTTGCCGCGGTTGACGGCTCCAGCCAGTGGATCACCGGCACCGAGTCCCGCAGCGACGGCCACTCCATCAGGCAGCGCGCCGATGCGGTCCTGGTGGGCACTGGTACCGTACTGGCCGACAATCCTCGACTCTCTGCCCGCAACCCTGACGGGACCGACGCGGAAAGGCAGCCCCTCCGGGTCGCCATGGGACGTCGCCCCATCCCTGTGGGTGCGGCAATCCGCCGCGGGCGCTTCGTCCACCTCACCACCCGCGACCCGGGGGAGGCAGCGCGTCAGCTGTACGACGACGGCGTTGGCCACCTGATGATCGAGGGCGGACCCACCATAGCCACCGCCTTTCTGACCGCTGGCCTGGTCGATGAACTCATCGTCTACCAGGCGCCGATGTTCCTGGGTGCCGGCACGCCAGCGGTCCAGGCCCTGGGGATCTCTTCACTGGGGGACGCCAGCAGCTGGATGCTCGACCCGCATGGGGGCGCGGCGATCACCCAGTGCGGAAACGACGTCCGCTTCCACCTCAGCCCGGCACCCGCCGACACAGCAGCTTCTCATCAGACCAGCAGCAAAGGACCCAGTACATGTTCACAGGAATAGTCGCCGAAAAGGGCAGCGTTGTCTCACTTGACGTCTCGGCGGACCAGACCAGCGCCATCCTGGTCTTCGACGCGCCAACCACCGGCGAGGACCTGGGCCTGGGCGGTTCAATCGCCGTCAACGGGGTTTGCCTGACCGCAACCAGTGTTGAGGGCGGCCGGATCGCCGTCGATGTGATGGGGGAGACCCTGCTGCGAACCACCACCGGGTCGCTGGCCGCCGGCAGCACCGTGAACCTTGAGCGTTGCGTCCCCGCGAGTGGGAGGCTGGATGGCCATGTGGTGCAGGGCCACGTCGATGGGATCGGTACCCTGCTTGAGCGAGAAAACCAGGGCGCCTGGCACCGTCTGCGCTTCGGGCTACCAACCCGGCTGGCCCGCTACGCGGCCGAAAAGGGGTCTATCACCGTCGACGGCGTCTCACTTACGGTCAGCGCCGTGTCCGCCGTGTCCGCTCCCGACCCCTGGTTTGAGGTCGGGCTGATTCCCACCACCCTGCAGGAAACCAGTCTGGGCCTGAAACAGGTCGGGGATTCAGTGAACCTGGAAATGGATGTGATGGCCAAATACGCTGAGCGGCTCATGAGCTTCATGGTGCCCGCCTGGCAGACGCCGAACACCCAGACCATCCCGATCCAGAAACCGGCAATTCTGAAACCGTCGGTCCCTCCGGCGGTCGCAGGGCCGCAGCCATGATCGCCCACCACACGGCACTGCAGGGCCAAGCCGTCCGCCTGGATTCGGTACCAGCGGCGGTGGCGGCGATGGCAGCCGGTCGGGCCGTCGTCGTCGTCGACGATGAGCGGCGCGAAAACGAAGGCGACATCATCTTCGCCGCCCAGTTCGCCACCCCCGCGCTGGTGGGCTGGACCGTCAGGTACACCTCGGGCGTGCTGTGCGTTCCGATTTCCGGCGCCGCCGCGGACCGGCTGCTGCTGCCGCCCATGACAGCCGTCAACGAGGACGCCAAGGGCACCGCCTACACCGTCTCCTGTGACGCGGCGGTGGGCATTTCCACCGGGATCAGCGCCGCCGACCGGGCGGTCACCGCCCGCCTCCTCGCCGATCCGACGACGACGGCGGCCGACCTCACCCGGCCCGGCCACATGTTCCCGTTGCGCGGCGCCCCGGGCGGCGTCGGTGAACGTCCAGGCCACACCGAGGCGGGGCTGGAGTTGTGCGCCCTCGCCGGCCTGGAACCCGCGGCGGTCATCGCCGAGGTGGTCCATGACGAGGGTCACATGATGCGGCTGCCCGCCCTCAGGGACTTCGCCGACAGCCACGGTGTGCCCCTGATCTCCATCAAAGACCTGCTGAGCCACCTCAGCGACCCCACCAGAGACGAGAAGGACCTCCGATGAACACCACCAGCGTCACCGGCGGGCCGGAGGTTGCCCTTCCCACCGCCTTCGGTCAGTTCACCACCCAGGCCTGGACCGACGGGGTGACCGGGGTTGAACACCTGAGCCTGTCCTCCGCCGGGGCCAACCCACCCGGGGCAAGCAGCGACTCCGGCCCCGAAGGGGAGACACCCCTGGTGCGGATGCACTCGGAATGCCTGACCGGGGACGTCTTCTCCTCGTATCGCTGCGATTGCGGCGAACAGCTTGAGCAGGCCCTCCAACTGATCGCCGAGCAGGGCGGCACGGTGCTGTATCTGCGCGGCCAGGAGGGCAGGGGGATTGGCCTGGCCAACAAAATGCGCGCCTACGCCCTGCAGGACACCGGGGCGGACACTGTCGAAGCCAACGAACAGCTCGGGCTGCCGGTCGACTCGCGGGACTACCAGGCCGCCGCGGCAATCCTGAGCCAGCTTGGTCTGCGCTCCATCCGGCTGCTCAGCAACAACCCCGAAAAGCGGGACAAACTCGTCCTGCACGGCATCGATGTCACCGCGATGGTTCCCTCGGAGGTGCCCGCGCGCGCCGAGAATCAGCGGTACCTGCAGACCAAACGGGACCGGCTGAACCACCAGCTGACCCTGCTGGAAGACCACGGGGTCCAGCAGAGCTGACCGACCCCGATCATCAGACCCACCAGCCTCACCAGCCTCAACCCACCGAAAAGAGACCCTCATGAGCGGCCACGGCGCACCAACCATCGACCTCAGCCACCTGTCCGGACAGGGGCAGCTTCGCCTCGTCGTCGTCGCCGCCAGCTGGCACACGGAGATTATGGACGGATTGCTTGCCGGCGCGCTTCGGGCCGCCACGGATGCCGGAATCCAGCCCACCGTGGTCCGCGTCCCGGGCAGCTTCGAGTTGCCCGTTGCCGCCGCCCGGTTGGCACCGCACTTTGACGCGGTGGTGGCGCTGGGCGTCGTCATCCGCGGCGGCACCCCGCACTTCGACTATGTCTGCCAGGCCGCCACCTCAGGTCTCACCGATGTCAGCGTCCGGACCGGAAAGCCCGTTGGGTTCGGCGTCCTGACCTGCGACACCGAGGAGCAGGGGCTGGACCGGGCGGGGCTGCCCGGGTCCAGCGAGGACAAGGGCTACGAATCGGTCGCTGCCGCGCTGACCACCGCAGCAGTGCTCGATCCCTGGCAGGGGTAGAGCTTTGTCACACGCACCTTGCCGAATGAGGCTCAACGCCGCCAACCCAGTAACGTTGGCGTTGTGAAAAGCTTCGAAACACTCTTTGCTGAACTTAGCGCCAAGGCCGTAGCACGTCCGGACGGGTCGCGCACCATCGTCGAACTCGATTCCGGGGTTCACGGCATCGGCAAGAAGGTGGTTGAGGAAGCCGCCGAGGTGTGGATGGCCGCCGAATACGAGTCGGATGAGGCAGCCGCCGAGGAAATCTCCCAGCTGCTCTACCACCTACAGGTCCTGATGATCGCCAAGGGTCTGACCCTGGACGACGTGTACAAGCATCTATAGCCACCGTCCCACCACAGCTGTGAGTGCCCAGCTGTGAGTAACCAGCAGAACCTCCTCGAAAACTTCAGCGAAAGAACCCCTATGCTTCGTGTAGCAGTCCCCAACAAGGGCGCCCTGTCCGAATCCGCTTCCGCCATGCTCGCGGAGGCTGGTTACCGCCAGCGCCGCGACACCCGTGAACTGGTCCTTGAAGACCCGGACAACGGCGTCGAATTTTTCTTCCTCCGTCCCCGCGACATCGCGGTTTACGTGGGTTCCGGGACGCTCGACGTCGGGATCACCGGCCGCGATCTGTTCCTTGATGCCGACGTCGACGCCGAAGAGCGTCTGACGCTCGGCTTCGGCGCCTCGACCTTCCGGTTCGCCGGCCCCGTGGGCGACTTCACCGACGTCGGGCAGCTCGACGGCAAGCGGCTCGCCACCAGCTATGACGGACTGCTGCGCCGGTATCTCGCCGACCACGGCGTCAACGCCACGGTGGTACGGCTCGACGGCGCCGTCGAATCCTCGGTGCGCCTCGGTGTCGCCGACGCCATCGCCGACGTCGTCGAAACCGGCAACACGCTCAAGGCCGCTGGGATGGAAATCTTCGGCGACCCGATCCTGCGTAGCGAAGCCGTACTGATTGGGCGCAGCGGGGACACCCCGGCTGGGCTGGACGTGCTGATCCGGCGGCTGCAGGGTGTCCTGGTGGCACGGCAGTACGTGCTGATGGATTACGACATCCGCAAGGACCTGGTCGACGCAGCGGCAGCCCTCACACCCGGCCTTGAGTCGCCGACCGTGTCGCCGCTCCGCGACTCGGACTGGGTAGCCGTCCGGTCAATGGTGCTGCGCAACCAGACCAACCGCATCATGGACGAGCTGTACGAGCTCGGCGCCCGCGCCATCCTCGTCAGCACCATCCACGCCTGCAGGGTCTAGGGAGGCAGCCATGGGTGTAGCCATTCGCGTCATTCCGTGCCTCGACGTCGACGCCGGTCGCGTTGTCAAGGGCATCAACTTCGCCGATCTGCGTGACGCCGGTGACCCGGTGGAGCTCGCTCACCGGTACGACCGCGCCGGCGCCGACGAACTGACCTTCCTGGACGTTACCGCGTCCTCGGGCAACCGGGACACCACGTTCGACGTCGTCGCCCGCACCGCGGAGGAGGTCTTCATCCCGCTGACAGTCGGCGGGGGAGTCCGCGGGATTGCGGACGTCGACAAGCTGCTGCGGTTCGGGGCCGACAAGGCATCGATCAACACGGCAGCTGTCAGCCGGCCGGACGTTATCGACGAAATCTCCAGCCACTTCGGGTCGCAGGTTCTGGTGCTCTCGCTCGACGCGCGGCGCGTGCCTGGTGGCGGGACGCCGTCGGGCTTCGAAGTGACCACGCATGGGGGCCGTCAGGGCACCGGGATCGACGCCGTGCAGTGGGCCAGGGAAGCAGCCGACCGTGGGGTGGGCGAGATTCTGCTCAACTCGATCGACGCCGACGGCACCAAAGCCGGGTTCGACCTGGAGATGATCCGCGCGGTGCGTGCCGCCGTCAAGGTTCCGCTGATCGCCTCCGGTGGGGCCGGCTTGCCTGAGCACTTCCCGCCAGCAGTGCAGGCCGGGGCCGATGCGGTGCTCGCGGCGTCGGTGTTCCACTTCGGGCCCCTGGACGCCATTGCCCAGGTGAAGAAAGCCATCAGCGACGCGGGCTTCCCGGTCCGCTAGAGGGAGGGTTTCGCCAGAGGGAGGGTTCAGAGCCCTACTTCGGCGCTATCGAGCAGCGCGACGGCGTCGGGCTGGCCCTCGAACGTCACGAGGGCGTGGCGGGTGCGACCATGGGCGTGCATGAGCAGCTCTCCGGGATCGCCCTTGATGGCGACCGATACCGGTGCGCGCTTGGCCACATGGCGTAAACCATCGGACCGAACCAGCACGATACCCAGATCCACGCCCCGGTACAGGATGGCAGCACGTTTGATGAGTTCGTCCCAGAGGGCGTCTGAGTAATCCTCATCGAGGGCACGGGGCGCCCACCGGCTCCGCGCGCGGCGGACATCCTCGGTATGCACAAAGTATTCGATCAGGTTGGCGCTGGCATCAAGCGACTTTGAGCGCTTCATGGGCGAGTAGAAAGGGTGCCCGGCACGGAAATCCGCGACCAGCTTCTGATACCCGGCAGCCGAATCGGCTTTGGCGGACATCTTTCGCACTGATTTCTCGGATACGGCGGCCAGGGGCTTGATGACCATGGCAAGGCCGACAGCAGGTCGGTGTTCCCGCAGATATAAGTGGGCTGCCAACTCTTTGGTCTGCCAGCCAGCACACAACGTGGGCGAATGGGGCCCTGCTGCGAGAAGCGTTTCGGCCAAAACTTCGCGGGAAGGTTCTACATATTGCATCACTGCTGAAACTAGCACGATCCGCTGCTTTTTGGCACGAAGCACCGCCGGATTAGACGTTCCAATGGGCTACCAGCCACCGTCTCCTGGCTGCCAACCGGCGCGATAGAATTGACGACGATGCCAACACACACCGACACCACGCCAACGCCTGATTCTTCCGAGGGGAAGACCCTCGATCCGGGGATCGCCGCGGCCCTCAAGCGCGACCCCGCCGGGCTGGTCGCCGCAGTGATCCAACAGTATGATTCGGGCGAAGTGCTGATGCTCGGCTGGATGGACGACGAAGCGGTCCATCGCACCCTCACCACGGGGCGGGTCACCTTCTTTTCCCGGTCCCGCAACACCTACTGGCGCAAGGGCGACACCTCCGGGCACATCCAGTGGGTCCGGTCCGCGGCCATAGACTGCGACGGCGACGCCCTCCTCATCAGGGTCGACCAGGTCGGCGCCGCCTGCCACACCGGCACCCGGACCTGTTTCGATGGCCGGGACCTCGACGTCGTCGTCGGCTCGGGCAGTTCCCCCCAAAACTTTCCCACCGCCAGCTGAAAGAGCACACACATTCATGCAGGAACTTGGAGTCATCAGCCCCAGCCTTGCCGAGTTCCGCGAGCTCGCCAAAGAGCGTCGGGTAGTACCCGTGCATCTGAAGGTGCTGGCGGACGCCCACACCCCGATTGCCATCTACCGCAAGCTTGCCAACGGCGAGCCCGGGACGTTCCTGATGGAATCGGCAGCTGTTGGGGGCGTGTGGTCGAGGTACTCCTTCATCGGCGCCCACTCCCGGGCGACGCTGACCAGTCTTGACGGGGAGGCACACTGGCTGGGGGAGCCGCCCGCGGGTGTTCCCACCTCAGGTAGCCCGGTTGAAGCCCTCCGCCAGACCATCGAGGCATTGCGTACCCGGCGGTTCGACAACCTGCCGCCGTTCACCTCGGGGCTGGTGGGGTTTATCGGCTGGGAATCGGTCCGGCACTGGGAGCGGCTGACCAGCCCTCCCGAGGACGACCTTTTCCTCCCCGAGCTAGCCATGTGCCTGGTGACCGACATGGCGGTGCACGACAACTCGGAGGGCGCCCTCACCCTGGTAGCCAATGCAATCAACTTCGACGGAACCAGCGACCGGGTGGACGAGGCATGGCACGACGCCGTCCGGCGGATCCGTGCAATGCTCACCAAGCTGGGTGAAGCTGCCGAACAGCCGGTTTCGGTATTGCAGGACGGGTCGGTGGACACCGCCGAGCTGTTGTCCCGGGTCGACGAGCGATGGGACAAGCCCAAGTATCTCGCCGCAATCGAGCGGGGCAAGCGGGCCATTGTCGACGGCGACGTCTTCCAGGTGGTCATTTCACGCCGCTTCGAACTTGACTGCCAGGCATCACCCCTCGATGTCTACCGGGTGCTGCGCAACACCAATCCCAGCCCCTACATGTATCTGTTCAGCCTGGCTGACGCCGATGGCAGGGAATACTCGATTGTCGGATCCTCCCCGGAGGCACTGGTCACAGTCACCGGCAACGATGTCATCACCCACCCCATCGCGGGATCCCGTCCGCGCGGCCAGACCCTCGAGGAGGACCGCGCCCTGGCCGATGAACTCTTGGCGGACGAAAAGGAACGCGCCGAACACCTGATGCTGGTGGACTTGGCACGCAACGACATCTCCAAGGTCTGTGTCCCCGGGTCAGTGGACGTCACCCAGTTCATGGAGGTGGAACGGTTCAGTCACATCATGCACCTGGTGTCGACCGTCGTCGGATCACTGGCACCCAGCAAAACCGCCTACGACGTCCTCGCCGCCACCTTCCCCGCCGGAACGCTCTCGGGTGCGCCCAAACCCCGGGCGCTGCGTCTGATCGACGAGGTTGAGCCCCACCGCCGGGGCATCTACGGAGGGGTGGTGGGCTACCTCGACTTCGCTGGCGACATGGACCTGGCGATCGCCATCCGGTCCGCACTGCTCCGTGAGGGCCGCGCCTATGTGCAAGCCGGCGGCGGAATCGTTGCCGACTCGGTTCTCGAGGACGAGGCGCAGGAGACGGTCAACAAGGCGGCAGCCCCGCTGCGGGCCGCCCTGATCGCCTCAAGCCTCAGGACTGTCTCCGCAACTGACCTTCAGGAGGTGCCCCCCGCATGAGCACCAGTTCAGGAACACCCCACACCACCGGCCCGAACCATGGCAGCACGCCGGCAGCCCCGCGGGGCTGGCAGCGCAAGGGCACCGTAATTCTTGCCACGGTGCTCTTTTCGCTTATCGCCTTCGCCAGCACCACCCAGACCTGGCTGACGGTGATCCTGCCGCAGGACGCCGTCCAGACCCCTGACCTGCAGATCCCCGGCAGCGACGCGGCCACCGCAGTCACCGCATTCGCGCTTGTCGCCCTGGCCGCAGCGCTGGCCGTTTCCATCGCCGGCCGCGTCGCCCGGATTCTGGTGGTGGCGATCCTGTTTATCGCCGGTGTCGGCATTGTCTGGAACAGCCTGCTCGTGGTGGCGGATCCCACCGGTGCGGCNCCCCCGCCATTGGGGAAGCAATCGGCGTCAGCACCGACAGCGACGCCGGACTCGTGCTGACCCTTTTCCCGTGGTTGGCGGCATTCGCCGGGCTGGGCCTGATCGGCGCCGCCGTCTGGATGCTCCTCGCCGGCCGCAGCTGGAACCGCTCCATGCGGTACGAGAAAGTAGCCGACGCTGATTCGCCAGCCCGGAAGACGACCGCCCACTCGGACGAGATCGACAGCTGGGACCAGCTGACCAAGGGAAAAGATCCCACCAGCTAAACGGGTGAGGGCAGACCGCGGTCGCCCTGAACTAATGGCAGAATGGACAGTAGACCAGTTTCAAGGAGAGTCACCATGGCCAAAGACGCCACAGCTAACGCATCCACCCGGACCGCTTCGACAGAGCACCCGGAGAACTCCAAGCAGAGCCACGCCTCGATGCATGACGAGACCATCGGGCATGGCAATAGCCCCGCCGCATGGACCTGCGTCCTGATCATGTTGGCAGGCGCCGCCGTCTCGTCGTTCGCCTATGTTTTCGCCAGCACTGAAGGAAACTTCGACGCCGGCACGGTCCTGTTTTGGATTGGCATTGCAGTCATGGTGATCGGTCTCGCTGCCGGTTTCGTCATGAAGCGTGCAGGCTACGGCGTCGGCGGTTCGAAGCTGAAGGGCAAAGACGACTAGGTGAGCGTTCTCGACGACATCATTGCGGGCGTCCGTGAGGACCTCGCGCCGCGGGTTGCGGCGCGTCCGCTAGAGCACCTGCGCGACGACGCCGCGGCCGCCCCGGCACCCCGGGACGCCTACGCGGCCCTGAGCGGTGACGGCTCGGGGATCACCCTGATCGCGGAGGTGAAACGGCGCAGCCCCTCGAAGGGTGCGCTGGCGGACATTGCGGACCCGGCAGGACTGGCGGTCCGCTACGAAACCGGCGGGGCCGCCGTCGTCAGCGTCCTCACCGAACAACGCCGTTTTGGGGGGTCCCTCGCGGATCTCGACTCGGTGCGCGCCGCCGTCGACCTCCCCCTGTTGCGCAAGGACTTCACCGTTGACGAGTACCAAATCTGGGAGGCTCGTGCCCACGGAGCCGACCTGATCCTGCTGATCGTCGCGGCCCTCACTGACGAGGAACTTGCACGCTTCCTCGCGCTCACCCACGAGCTGGGGATGAACGCGCTGGTCGAAACCCATACGGACGTCGAGGTTGAACGGGCCGTTGCGGTGGGGGCCAAGATCATCGGGATCAACGTGCGCAACCTCAAGACGCTTGACATTGACCGGTCAGTCTTCGGGCCACTGGCCGGAGGAATCCCGGCGGGCACACTGATCGTCGCCGAGTCTGGCGTGCGGGACGTGGCCGACGTCGACCGGTTCGCCTCGGATGGGGCAGACGCCATCTTGGTTGGCGAGGCGCTGGTTCGCCACGACAACCCCGAAGACACCATCGCCGCGTTCCTCGACGCCGGCCGCAGCGCCCGACTGGCCGACCAGGACCAGCCGACCGCCTAACCACCGGTACGCAGCACACCACCACAACAGGACAGGCAAGCTCATGACCGATTCGCCACAGGCAGCCAACGCATCCACCGGGGTCACCACCGATACCGCCGACGCGTTCCTCGATCCGACGGCAAGCCTCCGCCACGCCCCAGGACCGTACTTCGGTGAGTACGGCGGCCGATGGATGCCCGAGTCCCTGATCGCTGCCCTGGATGAGCTGACCGACACCTTTGACAAGGCGAAGGCCGATCCCGAGTTCACCGCCCAGGTGGCCGAACTGAATCGCACCTATGCCGGCCGGCCGTCGCTGCTCACCGAGGCCAAGCGCTTCGCCGAGTATGCCGGGGGAGTCCGGATCTTCCTCAAGCGTGAAGACCTCAACCACACCGGATCCCACAAGATCAACAACGTGCTGGGTCAGGCTCTCCTCGCCAAGCGGATGGGTAAAACCCGGGTCATCGCCGAAACAGGTGCCGGTCAGCACGGCGTGGCCAGCGCCACCGCGGCGGCTTTGATGGGTCTCGAGTGCGTCGTCTACATGGGTGCCGAAGACTGCCGCCGTCAGGCGCTGAACGTTGCCCGGATGGAGCTGCTTGGCGCCACGGTGATCCCTGTGACCAGCGGGTCCCAGACGCTCAAGGACGCTATTAACGAGGCGTTGCGCGACTGGGTGGCCAACGTCGACACCACCCATTACCTCCTCGGCACCGCTGCCGGAGCGCACCCGTTCCCATCAATGGTGAGGTTCTTCCACGAAGTCATCGGTGAAGAAGCCCGAGAGCAGATGCTGGCGGAAACCGGCAAGCTGCCCGACGCCGTCTGCGCCTGCATCGGGGGCGGGTCCAACGCCATCGGCATGTTCCACGGGTTCCTGGACGACCCAGGGGTGGCCCTGTACGGCTTCGAGGCCGGCGGTGAGGGCGTCGAAACCGGCCGGCACGCCGCGACCATCACCCTCGGACGCCCGGGAGTGCTGCACGGCGCCCGCTCCTACCTGATGCAGGACGACGACGGCCAGACCATCGAGTCCCACTCCATCTCAGCCGGACTCGATTACCCTGGGGTGGGCCCCGAGCACGCGTACCTCGCCGACATTGGCCGGGTCAGCTACGAACCGATCACCGACGCCGAGGCCATGGACGCTTTCCGCGTGCTGTGCCGCAGCGAAGGAATCATCCCAGCCATCGAGACGGCCCACGCTCTGGCGGGTGCCATCAAGGTGGGCCAGCGGCTTGCCGCGGAGGGCGGGGATCCGTCCGAGAAGATTGTGCTGATCAACCTTTCAGGCCGGGGTGACAAGGACGTGGCTACCGCTGCCGAATACTTCGACCTGCTACCAGATGACAGCGCCGAAGCCGAAATCGGGAAAGACGGAGAACAGTTGTGACCACCCAGACCACGAGCAAAGCCGCCGCAGCGATCGACCGGGCACGCGACGCCGGACGCGCGGCCCTGATCGGCTACCTGCCTGCGGGCTTCCCCGACGTCCAGACCACCATTGATGCGGCGCTGGCAATGGCCAACAACGGCGTGGACCTGATCGAGATCGGCATCCCCTACTCCGACCCCGTCATGGACGGCCAGGTCATCCAGGACGCGACAGTGCAGGCCCTCAAGAACGGGTTCACCGTCGAGCGGATCTTCGACATTGTCGAGGGCATCACCTCCCAGACTGACGCGGCCGTGCTGGTCATGACCTACTGGAACCCAGTGATGCAGCTGGGTGTCCGCGAATTTGCCCGGCGCCTGCACGAAGCCGGTGGGGCGGGACTGATCACCCCCGACCTCATCCCTGATGAGGCCGGAGCGTGGATTGCAGCCTCCGACGAGTTCGGCCTGGACCGGATCTTCCTCGTGGCACCCTCAACCAGTCCCGAACGCATGGAGCGCACGGTCAAGGCGAGCCGCGGGTTCGTCTACGCCGTGTCGATCATGGGCATCACCGGCGCACGGACCGCAGTCAGCTCGGCGGCGCGCGCCGTCGTCGACGCCGCCCACGGCGCGGGTGCCGAACGCGCCTGCGTGGGCCTGGGAGTATCAACGGCCGCACAGGTCAAGGAAATCGCCGCCTATGCGGACGGGGTGATCGTGGGCACCGCCCTCGTTGCTGCCCTGCGCGACGGTGGCGTCGAGGCACTCTCGGAATTGACCAAGGATCTCAGTAGCGGAACGGGAAAGAGCTAACCCATGGGTATCGTGAGCACCATCGGGGCGCTTCCCCTCAGTATTCCGAGCCCGCCAGCCGAGTGGGCATCCTTCAGCCTTGGGCCGCTGACGCTCTACACCTACGCCCTATGCATCCTGGCCGGTATTGTTCTGGCACTGATGCTGACCGTTTCCCGCTGGAAGCGGTATGGCGGGAACCCTGACGTCATCTGGGACGTGGCCATCTGGGCCATCCCCTTCGGCATCCTTGGTGGACGGCTTTATCACGTGTTCTCCTCACCGGACGCCTACTTCGGACCGGATGGTGACCTCTCCCGCATCCCACGGATCTGGGAGGGCGGGCTGGGCATCTGGGGCGCCATCGCCCTGGGCGCCGTCGGTGCCTGGATCGGATGCCGCAGGTCGGGGGTCCGGCTCAGTGCGTTCGCGGACGCCGCCGCACCGGGAATCCTGCTGGCGCAGGCGGTCGGACGGTTGGGGAACTGGTTCAACCAGGAGCTCTTCGGCGCGCCCACCACGCTGCCCTGGGGCCTGGAAATCGACCCCGAGAACGCCAACTTCCCGGACGGCATGGCAGCCGACACGCTGTTCCACCCCACCTTCCTGTACGAAATGCTGTGGAATCTCGCCGGCGTCGCCCTCCTGCTGCTTCTTGACAAGCGCTTCGGCCTTCGCGGTGGCATGATGTTCTGGGCCTACGCCGCCTACTACACCGCCGGTCGGGTCTGGATCGAGGCCCTCAGGATTGACGACGCCGAGCTGGTCACCTTCTTCGGTGTCACCCAGCGCCTCAATGTGTGGACCAGCATCCTGGTCCTGATCGGCGCGATCGCTGTCCTGATCTATCTTGGGGTCAAGCGTAAAAGCACCGGCACCCAGTCGCTGTACCTTCCCGGGCGGGAACCAGCGGTCACCGACGAAACAGACGCCGACGGTGGGATCCACTCCCACCATGCGGACACAGAGGAAACGAATTCCACTACCCGTGGTAATCTCGTCGAAACAAACGGCAGCAAGGAAAACCTTCCCGAGACGGAAGTCACTCCTGACACGCCAAGGGAGAACGATTCCCGCCCCTAGCGTCCAGGGCCACCGCCCACCATGGACACCGCCACAGAGACGTGGCCCCGGCGCGCCGCAGACCACCCCTCGGGCGGAGTGCCGGTTATGGTCGGGCACACCAGTGCCCGTTTGTTCTGCAATCGTTGTCCCAGAAACCTCCGGAAAACGTCAGCCAAGCCATAGAATCTTGAATAAGTTCGTGTAGTGCGCAGCTCACGAAGCTGCAGACCTGGGGCCAAGGCCGTCCCCTCCCGACGCTCCATTCTGGGGGAAGGACTCTACCTATGAATGCTCCCATTTCCGGCAACTCCGCAGCCGGCAACTCCACAGCTGAGAACTCGGCGGCAAATGTATCGGCCGAGCACCAGCAGCACCCGTCAATCGTCGACGAGGTTGCCCCGGAGGCAACCGGCCCCGACGTCACCAGCCCTGGCGTCGAATCTCCCTTCGAGAGGTTCGCCAACATCCCCGAGGCCAAGGGTCTGTATAACCCGGAGAACGAGAAGGACGCCTGCGGCCTTGCCGTGATCGCTACCCTCCGCGGCGAACCCGGCCACGACATCGTCGACCATGCGTTGACCGCGCTCCGCAACCTGGAACACCGGGGTGCGGTAGGCGCCGACGAGGGAACGGGCGACGGCGCAGGCCTCCTCACCCAGGTGCCCGACGAGTTCTTCAGGGCCGTCGTCGACTTCGACCTCCCACCCGCCGGGCAGTACGCCGTCGGGACCGCTTTCCTCCCCGCCGCAGGCCGTGAGGAAGAAACCGCCCGTGCCGGGCTGGAAGCGATTGCCGAGTCCGAGGGACTCACCGTCCTCGGCTGGCGGGACGTGCCGATCCAGGCCGATCTGGTCGGCGCCATGGCCCGCGCCTGCATGCCCCATTTTGTGCAGCTCTTCCTGTCACCAGCCGGTGACACTGCAGACGCCGTCGATATTGATGCCCTGGCGTTCCGGGTCCGTAAGCGCGCCCAGAACAAGCTCGGCGTCTACTTCCCCTCGCTGTCCTCGAAGACCATGGTCTACAAGGGCATGCTGACCACCGCGCAGTTGGAACCGTTCTACCCCGACCTGTCCGACCCGCGGTTCAAGACCAAGCTGGGCATTGTCCACTCCCGGTTCTCCACCAACACCTTCCCGTCCTGGCCGCTGGCCCAGCCGTTCAGGACCATCGCCCACAACGGCGAGATCAACACGGTCAAGGGCAACCGGAACTGGATGCGCGCCCGCCAGTCGCAGCTCTCCCACAGCCTGCTCGGCGATGATCCGGAAGAGCTGTTCCCCATCTGCACGCCCGGGGCGTCGGATTCGGCGTCGTTCGATGAGGTCGCCGAACTGCTGATGCTCTCCGGCCGGCCCATCACCCACGCCATCATGATGATGATCCCGGAGGCGTGGGAAAACCACTCCACCATGGATCCGGCCCGCCGTGCGTTCTACCAGTACCACTCGATGCTGATGGAGCCGTGGGACGGCCCAGCCGCAGTGTCCTTCACAGACGGCACTCTCGTCGGCGCGGTCCTGGACCGCAACGGACTACGCCCCGCCCGCTACTGGGTGATGGAGGACGGGTTGGTGGTGCTCGCCTCAGAGGTGGGTGTCATCGACATCGAACCGTCCAAGGTGGTGCACAAGGGCAGGGTGTCCCCGGGCAAGATGTTCCTCGTTGACACCGAGGAAGGCCGCGTCATCGAGGACCAGGAGATCAAGGCCGAAATCGCCTCCGCCAACCCCTGGGGTGAATGGGTCAAAGACAACCTGCTGCACCTGAAGGACCTCCCCGAACGGGAGCACGTCCTGCACACCAAGGCGTCCATCAACCGGCGCCAGCGCACCTTCGGCTATACGCAGGAAGAACTACGCATCCTGATCGGCCCGATGGCGAAGGCCGGCGCGGAACCGCTGGGCGCGATGGGATCCGACACCCCGGTGGCAGTGCTGTCCAAGCGCCCCCGGCTGCTCTTCGACTACTTTGTGCAGTCCTTCGCTCAGGTCACGAACCCGCCGCTGGACTCCATCCGTGAGGAACTGGTGACCTCACTGCGGGCCTCCATCGGCCCGAACGGCAACCTGCTCTCCACCAAACAGGTGCACTCCCGCCAGGTGGGGCTCAGCTTCCCGGTCATCAACAACGACGAGCTGGCGAAGATCGCCAATCTCTCCAACGACGACGGCGAACGCATCGCCATGAAGGTGCGCGGCCTGTACCGGCCCGACGGCGGGGAAGCCTCCCTGCGGGCGCGGCTCACCGAGATCTGTGAGCAGGTCTCCAGCGCCATCAACCGGGGCATCCAGTACGTGGTGCTCTCGGACCGTGACTCGAACGCGCAGTGGGCGCCGATCCCGTCGCTGCTGCTCACCAGCGCTGTCCACCATCACCTCCTGAAGAGCGCAAACCGGACCAAGACCTCCCTCGTGGTCGAAGCCGGCGATGTGCGCGAAGTACATCACGTAGCAGCGCTGATCGGCTACGGGTCTTCAGCGATCAACCCTTACCTGGCGATGGAGAGCTGTGAGGAGCTGGTTCGCAACGGTGACGTCACCGGTGTCACCGCCGAGCAGGCCGTCGCGAACCTGATCAAGGGGCTCGGCAAGGGCGTCCTGAAGATCATGTCCAAGATGGGCATCTCCACCGTGGGTTCCTACTGCGGCGCGCAGACGTTCGAAGCGCTGGGCCTCGGTCAGGAACTGGTCGACGAATACTTCCACGGCACCCAGACGCAACTCGGCGGCGTCGGCCTGGACGTGCTGGCGGCCGAAACGGCTGCCCGGCATGCCAGCGCGTACCCCGAGGATGGCATCGACGATCCGCACCAGAGCCTGGACAATGGCGGCGAATACCAGTGGCGCCGCGACGGCCCACCGCATCTGTTCAATCCCGAAACAGTGTTCCGGCTGCAGCATGCCACCCGGGAGCGGCGCTACGACATCTTCAAGGCGTACACCCGCGGCGTCGATGACCAGTCCAAGGAACTGATGACCCTGCGTGGGCTCCTCCAGTTCAAGGAGGGGGTGCGCGAACCGATCTCCATCGACGAGGTGGAACCGGTCTCCTGCATCGTCAAACGATTCTCCACCGGTGCCATGAGCTACGGGTCCATCTCCCAGGAAGCCCACGAGACGCTGGCCATCGCCATGAACCGGTTGGGCGGCAAGTCCAACACCGGTGAAGGCGGCGAAGATGTTGACCGGTTGCTCGATCCGGAGCGTCGTTCTGCCATCAAGCAGGTTGCCTCGGGCCGGTTCGGTGTCACCAGCCTCTACCTGACCAACGCCCAGGACATCCAGATCAAAATGGCGCAGGGTGCCAAGCCCGGCGAGGGCGGTCAGCTGATGAGCCAGAAGGTCTACCCCTGGGTAGCCCGGACCCGGCACTCAACCCCGGGGGTGGCGTTGATTTCGCCACCGCCGCACCACGACATCTACTCGATCGAGGATCTTGCCCAGCTGATCTACGACCTCAAGCGGTCCAATCCATCGGCCCGGGTGCACGTCAAGCTGGTCTCCGAAGTGGGGATCGGCACCGTCGCGGCGGGCGTGACCAAGGCCAAGGCCGACGTCGTCCTCATCTCCGGGCACGACGGCGGCACCGGTGCCAGCCCACTGAACTCCCTCAAGCACGCCGGGGTTCCGTGGGAGTTGGGCCTCGCGGAAACGCAGCAGACCCTGATGCTCAACGGGCTCCGCGACCGCGTGGTGGTCCAGGTGGACGGTCAGCTGAAGACCGGGCGCGACGTCGTCATCGCAGCCCTGTTGGGGGGCGAGGAGTTCGGTTTCGCCACCGCCCCGCTGGTTGTCTCCGGCTGCATCATGATGCGCGTCTGCCACCTGGACACGTGTCCTGTGGGCGTAGCCACCCAGAACCCCGAACTGCGGTCCCGGTTCACCGGCAAGCCGGAGTTTGTGGTCAACTTCTTCGAGTTCCTCGCCGAGGAGGTCAGGGAAATCCTCGCCAGCCTGGGCTACAGGAGCATTGAAGAGGCGATCGGCCACAGCGAATCACTCGATGCCCGCAAGGCCATCAACCATTGGAAAGCCGATGGGCTGGATCTGGATCCGATCCTGCGCGGCAACGAGTTCGGCGACGACGCTCCGATGCGCAATATGACCACCCAGAACCACGAGCTGGATCAGCACTTCGACCGGAAGCTCATCGAGATGAGCGCGGACGCACTGGAGAACCGTGCGCCGGTGAAGATCTCGGTTGACGTGGTCAACACCGACCGGTCGGTGGGCACCATGCTGGGACACGAGGTGACCCGACGGTTCGGTATCGAGACGCTGGCCACCGACACCATCGACGTGACGCTCACCGGGCAGGCCGGCCAATCGCTGGGAGCATTCCTGCCAGCGGGGATCACGCTGCGGTTGTTCGGCGACTCGAATGACTACGTGGGTAAGGGCCTCTCCGGCGGCCGGGTGATTGTTCGGCCCGACCGCTCCAACGTGTTCGCAGCCGACCGCAACGTGATCGCCGGCAACGTGATCGGCTACGGGGCAACCAGCGGCGAAATCTTCCTCAGAGGGCAGGTAGGGGAGCGCTTCCTGGTGCGCAACTCGGGTGCCACGGCGGTTGTCGAAGGAATCGGCGACCACGGGTGCGAGTACATGACCGGCGGGCAGACCCTGATCCTCGGTCGGACCGGCCGCAACTTCGGGGCGGGGATGTCCGGTGGTACCGCCTACGTGCTGGACCTGAACCGGCGGCGCATGAACATCCAGAGCCTTGAGAACGGCGAACTTCAACTCGTTGATCTCGACGCCGAGGATATCGAAATAGTGCGTCAGCTGATGATCAAGCATGTGGAAGAGACCGAATCGAACCTCGCAACGCACCTGCTGGAGAATTTCGATGACACGATCGCCCGACTGACCAAGGTGCTGCCGCGTGACTACGCAGCGGTCCTTGACGCGCGGGCGGCGGCCATCGAAGATGGGCTCGATCCCGACGGTGAAGAAGCTTGGACCCGAATCTTGGAGGTAACCGGTGGGTGATCCACGCGGATTCATGAAGGTACGCGAACGCCAGACCCAACCCCGCAGGCCTGTGCCAGTGCGGATTATGGACTGGAAAGAGGTTTATGAGGCGCAGGAAAAGGGTGTCCTCAAAGCCCAGGCCGGACGGTGCATGGACTGCGGTATCCCGTTCTGCCACCAGGGCTGCCCGCTGGGCAACCTGATCCCGGAATGGAATGACCTCACGTACCGTGACAAAGGCAGGGAAGCGATTGAGCGGCTGCACGCCACCAACAACTTCCCCGAGTTCACCGGCCGGCTGTGTCCGGCCCCGTGTGAGGCGTCCTGCGTGCTCGGAATCAACCAGCCGCCTGTGACGATCAAGCAGGTGGAGGTGTCAATCATCGATGAGGCCTTCGCCGAGGGCTGGGTCGAGGCACACCCACCGGAGCGGCTCACCGACCGGACCATCGCCGTCGTCGGCTCAGGCCCGGCCGGCCTTGCCGTGGCGCAGCAGCTGACCCGGACCGGTCACACGGTCGCGGTCTACGAGCGTGACGACAAGATCGGTGGGCTCCTGCGCTACGGGATCCCCGACTTCAAAATGGAAAAGCACCATCTGGAACGGCGCCTTGAGCAGATGCGCGCCGAGGGCACCCGGTTCAGGACCGGTGTCGAGGTGGGCCGGGACATCAGTTGGGACCAGCTGCGGCGCCGCTACGACGCCGTCGTGGTGGCCACCGGTGCCACCATCCCGCGTGACCTGCCCATCCCTGGCCGGGAACTTGAGGGCGTCCACTTCGCGATGGACTACCTGGTGCAGGCCAATCGGGTGAGCGCCGGCGGCGTCGTCGAACAGCAGATCGACGCCGAAGGCAAGCACGTGGTCATCCTCGGTGGCGGTGACACCGGTGCGGATTGCCTGGGTACCGCGCACCGTCAGCGCGCAGCATCGGTGACGACGCTGGCAATCGGTCAACAGCCTCCGGCGGACCGCGCCGCGCACCAGCCGTGGCCAACGTTCCCGACCCTGTTCGAGGTTGCCAGCGCGCATGAAGAAGGTGGCGAGCGGACCTACCTCGCGTCCACCGTCGAATTTGTCGGCGAGAACGGCAAGCTGACGGCTATTCGCGTTGCCGAGACGGAGTTCGTGGAGGGACGCCGGGTGCCGAAGGCTGGCACCGAACGAAACATCCCGGCGGACCTGGTGTTCCTGTCACTCGGATTCACCGGACCCGAACCGGCCGGTATCACCGAGCAGGTGCAGGCCGAGTTCGACGAACACGGCAATATTGGCCGGGACGGTTACTACATGACCAACACTCCCGGGATCTTCGCGGCAGGCGATGCCGGCCGCGGACAGTCATTGATCGTCTGGGCCATCGCGGAGGGGCGCGCTTGCGCCGCGGCAGTGGATCAGTGGCTGATGGGGAAGACCAAACTGCCGGCACCGGTGGCTCCCACCGACCGAGCCATGGCAGTGCTCTGAGTGCACGAAGTCGCGAGCAGGCCGCCGCGCACCCAACATCATCTACTACAAGACGACTAGGCTAGGTTTCATGAGACGCGCAAAAATTGTTGCAACATTCGGCCCCGCAATCGCGAGCTATGAGAACACGGTGGCGGTGTTGAAAGCCGGTGTTGACGTTGCCCGGATGAACATGAGCCACGGCGATCACACGGTGCATAACCAGACCTACGAGTATGTGCGGCAGGCTTCGGAAGAGCTGGGCCGTCCGGTGGCGATCTTCGCCGACCTCCAGGGGCCGAAGATCCGCCTTGGTCGATTTGTTGATGGCCCGCATGTACTCGCTCCCGGCGACACCTTCACCATCACCACCGAGGACGTCGAGGGCACGCAGGACATTTGCTCCACTACCCACCTCGGCCTGCCCAACGACGTCAATGTGGGCGACACCCTGCTCATCGACGACGGCAAGGTTGCCATGCGCGCAACTCAGGTCGACGGCACGAAGGTTGTTGCTGTCGTCACCGTCGGCGGCGCTGTATCAAACAACAAGGGCATCAACCTTCCCGGTGTCGCGGTGAGTGTGCCTGCGATGAGCGACAAGGATGAGGCCGACCTGCGGTGGGCCATCCAGCGTGGCGTCGACATGGTGGCACTGTCATTCGTGCGGAACGCGTCCGACGTCGTCCGCGTTCACGAAATTATGGACGAAGAGGGACGCCGGGTTCCGGTCATTGCGAAGATCGAAAAGCCCCAGGCGGTGGACGCTATCGAGGAGATCATCGACGCGTTTGACGCCATCATGGTGGCGCGCGGCGATTTGGGCGTGGAGCTGCCCCTCGAAGAGGTACCGATTGTGCAGAAGCGGGCCATCGAGCTCGCCCGTCGTTGGGCCAAACCGGTAATCGTGGCGACCCAGGTGCTCGAGTCAATGATTGACAACCCGCGGCCCACGCGCGCTGAGGCGTCTGACTGTGCCAACGCAGTACTCGACGGAGCCGACGCCGTCATGCTCTCGGGCGAAACCAGTGTGGGCAAGTACCCCATGGAGACCGTCCAGACGATGGCGAACATCATCGAGTCGACCGAGAAGCACGGTCTGGACCGGGTACCTCCACTGGGTAGCAAGCCCAAAACCCGTGGCGGTGCGATTACCCGTGCGGCGGTGGAGATCGCCGACCAGCTGGACGCGAAGTACATCTGTACCTTTACCCAATCGGGTGACTCGGCACGTCGCTTGTCGCGCCTGCGGCCTACCAAGCCGGTATTCGCTTTCACCCCGGTTCAGTCAACGCTGAACTCGATGGCGATGATCTGGGGTATCCAGCCGATGCTCGTGGAGTTCGTTGAGCACACCGACCAGATGACCGCCCAGGTGGATCGGGTGCTGTTGGAGCAGGGTCTCGTGGAGCCGGATGACCTGGTGGTCATTGCTGCCGGGTCGCCTCCGGGGCAGGCAGGCTCGACCAACTCCATCAAGGTGCATAAGGTCGGCGACATTGCGGACGCCGGACAGCTCCCTAACGGTTACACTCCGAACAAGGAGAAGGTCGGTCCGTGGCCGGTCAAGAACAAGCTCAAATAGGCTTGTAGGTAAGTCAGC
>NZ_ASZW01000035.1:0-26576 GCF_000468215.1 Arthrobacter sp. CAL618
CGGGGCCGGCCGTCGTCGTTCAGGCCTGGGGGCTAACCCGGCGATATGTCGTTTTAGATCAGTGGTGCGCTGGGCTGCCATTCACCGGTCACCAGGTAGGTGACCTTACGTGCAACCGAGACGCCATGATCGGCGAATCGTTCGAAGTACCGGCTGGCCAGGGTCACATCGACAGTGATGGGAGCTGAAACATCCCATTCGGGTGAGGCGAGGGCCTTGAACACGCCAGCGTGCAGTTCGTTGATCCGCGCATTGTGGGCATAGATTTCGTTGCTCAGCTGGAGGTTGCGGGTCTCCAGCAGATGCTTCACCTTAATGGCGATCTGCTGATCCAGCTGGGCCATTTCCTCGAAGGTGGGTCGGATCGCCGCCGGAATTACGTGGTCCGGGTACCGGAGCCGGGCAAGCTGTGCCACGTGGCGGGCCAGATCCCCCATGCGTTCCAGCGAGGCGCTCATTCGAAGCGCCCCCACGATCATCCGCAGGTCGCTCGCAACCGGGCCCTGCAGGGCGAGAATGTCGATCGCGCGCTCGTCGAGGTCGTTCTGGAGGAAATCAATGCGTGCGTCGGCTGCGATCACATCCTGGGCAAGTTCGGTGTCAGCGGTTTCAAACGCGATGGTTGCCTTGTCCATCGCGTTCGCAACCAGCTGCGATATTTCGATGAGCTGTTCACCTATCTGGTGAAGCTCTGCCTGAAAAACCTTCCGCACGGGAGGCATCCTTTCCATAGAGATGACTGCGTACGTCTATGCACAGTCCCACACAGCACATTCTCAGTTGGTGATGAACTGTTATGCACCTTTGAGTGAACGTTAGTTGAACCACTTCCCTATTGCCACCGGAAGACTCAACCCCACACCAAAGGTGCGCATAAGCTAGGCATGTGGATCCCGTTCTTCTTATTCTGATCGCTGGGCTGGTGGGCGTCGCCGTGGGCACCTTCGGCATGGCTGCCTTCAGGCTGAGCGAAATCCAGCGGCGTTCCCTGCTCTTCGTGGACGAGCCGACCCTTCCCGAAGGGGCAGCGGAGGTGCTGTCGATTATTGGCCGGGCTTATGTGGTGGTGGATGCCATCGACGGTGTGGTGCGAGCCAGCCCTGCGGCGTACGCCTTCGGCCTGGTGCGCGGCCACACGGTGGTCCACGCCGAGCTGCTCGAACTGACGGCACGGGTGCGCCGGGACGGTGTGATCGAGCAGAAACAGCTTGAACTACCCCGCGGACCGCTGGGGCAGGGCACCATTATCGTGCTCGCCCGGGTGGCTTCACTGGGCGAAGAGTACGTCCTGATCCTCGCCGATGACCGCACGGAAATCACCCGCACCGAGGAAATCCGCAACGACTTCGTGGCCAACGTGTCACACGAGCTCAAGACGCCCGTTGGCGCCATTTCACTGCTCGCTGAGGCCCTGGACGACGCGGCCGAAGACCAGGAAGCGGTCCGGCGGTTCGCCCGCCGAATGCACAAGGAATCGGCCCGGTTGTCGGCCCTGGTCCAGGACATCATCGAACTCTCACGGCTGCAGGGCGCCGACGTCGTGCGGCGCGGTCGCCCTGTGGATATCAACACGGTGATCGCCGAGGCGGTGGACCGAAACCGGCTGCCGGCAGAAAGCAAGCAGATCGACATTGTGGTGGGAGGGCGGATCAACGAGCCCGTCTACGGCGACCCGGATCTGTTGATGACCGCCTTCCGCAACCTGATCGACAACGCCATCCGGTACTCACCCGAGCGCACCCGGGTCGGGGTCGGTCTGCGGTCCCGCGACGGACTCGCCGAAATCTCGGTCACCGATCAAGGAATCGGCATCACCGCTGAGGAGCAGGAGCGGGTGTTCGAGCGGTTCTATCGGATCGACGCAGCCCGATCCCGTCAGACAGGGGGCACCGGACTGGGGCTCAGTATTGTCAAGCATGTGGTCTCGAACCACGGTGGCGAGGTGACCGTCTGGTCCCAGAACGGCCAGGGTAGTACCTTCACCGTCCGTCTCCCCGAAATGGAGGCCGACGCCGAAACGGCGGAGGAGCGTGTTGTCTCCGGCGACAGGCGAAGCGACAAATCGCCGGGTAAGCCAGGCGGAAAATCCGATGAGAAGCCGGGCGGAACCTCCGCCCATGAACAAGGAGTGAGCGTTTGACCCGCATCCTGATCGTGGAGGACGAAGAGTCCTTCAGTGACCCCCTGTCCTATCTGCTCGGCAGGGAAGGGTTCGAGGTGGCGGTGGTGGGAGACGGGATAGAAGCCATCGTCGAATTCGACCGGGCCGGCGCCGATCTGGTGCTGCTTGACCTGCAGCTACCAGGCCAGTCCGGCACCGAGGTCTGCCGGCAGCTGCGCCAGCGTTCAAGTGTTCCGGTCATCATGCTCACCGCCAAGGACGCCGAGATTGACAAGGTGGTTGGCCTGGAGCTTGGCGCCGATGATTACGTCACCAAGCCTTATTCGTCCCGTGAGCTCGTGGCAAGGATTCGCGCTGTCCTCCGCCGGCAGGCCGAACCCGAAGAACTTATTTCCAGCACCGTGCAGTCGGGCCCCGTGCGGATGGATATTGAACGGCACACGGTCAGTGTCAACGGTGATCCGGTATCCATGCCGCTGAAAGAGTTCGAACTGTTGGAGATGCTGCTGCGCAATGCGGGCAGGGTGCTGACCAGGGGCCAACTCATTGATCGGGTCTGGGGTTCGGACTACGTCGGCGACACCAAGACCCTCGACGTGCACGTCAAACGGCTCCGGGGAAAGATCGAAACCGACCCGTCGAACCCAAGCCACCTGGTGACAGTGCGTGGCCTAGGCTACAAATACGAGTCCTGAGGGTTACTCTTCCTCTTCGCCGGTCTCTTCCGGCGTTGGGGTGGGCTCAGGGGTGTAACCACCCGGGACGTACTCCCGGTATTCCGCGAGGGTCCCGTCCAGGACAGGCACCCGCAGCTCGACGCTCTCCGAGTTGACGACAAAGTTCAGATCTACCAGGGCGCCGGGGATTTCGCTGACGCCCTCGAGCACTCCATCATCGGTGGTCTCGTCTTCAAAGACCCATTTGCCCTCAGCGGGGACAGTGACGTCGACCGACGAGTTTTCGCCCTCGATGGTGAGCTGCACCGCTGAGTCTGAGGGATTGAACACCGTTCCGAGGATGGTGCCCGGTTCACCTTCTTCGGAGGTGATGATCAGGATGTTGCGGAGTTCAAGCGGGCCCACCTCGTCGACGATTCCATCCGATGCTGCGTACTGGATGGTGGTGGCCTGCTCGCTCGTCACGCTGCAACCGGTGGCACCAAGGACAGCGACCAGAGCCGCACCGGCAGCCAGGCTTCGCTTCGCCCGGATGTGCTGCAGGGGATTGATTCGGTCACTCTTCACAGCGCAAACTCCTACGGTGGTCGATCAGCATGGGGGAACAGCTAGTTGAATCTCTCCCTACAGCCTATCGGGAAAATCGGCCCGATGATGGAGCACTGCAGCACCCGGACAACTCTTTCAGAGCGACGTGGATCACTTAAAGCCTCATTCGTCAAGGGGCGAATCATAGCCACCTATTTCCATAAGTCCCGGCTGACCTGCGAAAACACGCCTTGGGCGTGTCGAATTCGTGATAAACTGATCTGCGGGAAAGGGGAAAGTCCACATGGTTTTTGAGGTCGGCGAAACAGTAGTTTATCCTCACCACGGCGCAGCGAAGATCGAAGAGATCAAGATGCGCGTGATAAAGGGCGAAGAGAAAATGTATCTCAAGCTCAAGGTGGCGCAGGGTGATCTAACCATTGAAGTTCCAGCAGAAAACGTAGACCTCGTTGGGGTGCGCGACGTAGTGGGCAAAGAGGGTCTCCAGCATGTGTTCGATGTGCTGCGGGCCGAGTTCACTGAAGAGCCAACCAACTGGTCGCGCCGCTACAAGGCAAACCTTGAAAAGCTTGCCTCGGGTGACGTGATCAAGGTTGCGGAAGTAGTCCGCGACCTGTGGCGCCGTGATCATGACCGTGGGTTGTCCGCAGGGGAGAAGAGGATGCTCGCCAAGGCGCGGCAGATTCTGATCTCCGAGCTGGCACTCGCAGAGAAAACCGACGAAGAGAAGGCCGCAAGCGTTCTTGATGAGGTTCTAGCTTCCTAATCGGTCTAACAACCGGGTTTGTTGAGGGGCCGCCCTGGTGGGCGGTCCCTTTTTCATGTCCTGGCATAGGGTAATCAGGTGTCAGAAACCAGTTCCCAGCTCGAATCCGCCCACGCGCAGGTCGGGGTCATCATTGTCGCCGGCGGCGCCGGACAGAGGCTGGGCCGCGGCATTCCCAAAGCCCAGGTGAAGTTTGCTGGCCGGAGCATCCTCGAGCACGCACTCCAGGGGGTTCTCGACGCGGAGATCGCCGCCGAGATCTGCGTGGTCGTCCCAGCCGGAGACCTTGAGCTCCGCGCCGCCGTCGTCGGCGTCTCCTCCGAGACTCCCGTGCGAGTGGTTGACGGGGGCGCTTCACGACCCGATTCGGTGGCGGCCGGCCTCTCAGGTTTGGGATCAGGCATCGGCCTGGTCCTGGTCCATGACGCCGCCCGCGCGCTCACCCCGCCGATAGTTTTCCGCCGGGTGGTCGCCGCATTACGCGACGGCGCCGAAGCGGTGATTCCCGTCATCCCCGTGGTCGACACCATCAAAACTGTCGACTGCGGATTGGTCATCGACACCCCACCCCGCGACACTCTCCGCGCAGTCCAGACACCCCAGGGTTTCAACCTGGACACCCTCCGTCGCGCCCACCAGCAACCGGGGGCAGCAGTGACCGACGATGCCACGCTGATGGAACGGCTGGGCATCCCGGTACGGGTGGTGGAGGGGGCGGACGCCGCGTTCAAAGTGACCACTGCCCAGGACCTCCTCCTCGCGGAAATTCTTGCCCAGACCCCGACAGGGAAGACCACACCATGATCCTGCCCCGCACCGGCATCGGCGTTGACGTGCACGCGTTTGCCCCCGTGGATGCACCCCGGCCGCTGTGGCTCGCGGGTCTGCTCTGGGACGGCGAACGTGGTCTGAGCGGCCATTCCGACGGCGACGCCGTGGCTCACGCCGCCGCGGACGCGCTCTTCTCCGCCGCGGGAGTCGGTGACCTCGGCACCCATTTCGGCACCGATCGCCCCGAATTCGCCGGCGCTTCGGGGGTCAGCCTGCTGACCGAAGCCGCGCGGATTGTGCGTCGCGCCGGATTCGAGATCGGCAACGTTGCCGTGCAGCTGGTGGGGAACCGGCCCAAGTTCTCACCCCGCCGGGCCGAGGCGGAAGCAGTGCTCAGCGCCGCGATGGGCGGACCCGTCAGCGTGTCGGCAACCACCACCGACGGGCTCGGATTCACCGGAAAAGGCGAGGGCATCGCCGCGGTGGCGACCGCCGTCGTCGTCCGGGTGGGGGACGGCACCAGATCGGCCGCAGGGTGAAGCAAGCCACCGCGACCGGCTAATCTGGAGCGGTGAGCCTGAGATTCTATGACACCGCAACCGCCCAGACCCGCGACTTTGTCCCCGTCAAGCAGGGCGAGGTAGGGCTGTACTACTGCGGTGCCACAGTGCAGGGGATGCCCCACGTAGGACATATCCGGTCGGCGATCGCATTCGACCAGCTCTCCCGCTGGCTGACCGCGAGCGGCTACCGGGTCACCACGGTCCGCAACGTCACCGATATCGACGACAAGATCCTGGCCCGCGCCCAGGAATCCGAGCACGACGACGCCCTCCCGCCCCAGTTACGCGGCGAACAGTGGTGGGCGCTGGCGTACCGCTACGAACTGGAATTCCAGCGGGCGTACGACACCCTCGGGGTGCGCCGCCCGACCTACGAACCACGCGCCACCGGTCACATCCCCGAAATGCACTCGTTGATCCAGTTGCTGATCGATCGGGGTCATGCCTACCCGGCGAACGACGAGTCGGGCGACGTCTACTTCGACGTTCGATCCTGGAAAGGGTACGGCTCGCTGACCCGGCAGAACATCGACGACATGCAGAGCGCCACGGATGTCGAGCCTGAGTTCGTCAACCGGAAACGGGATCCGCGCGACTTCGCCCTGTGGAAGGGGTGGAAGGAAGGCGAGCCCGAAACCGCTGCCTGGCCCAGCCCCTGGGGACCCGGTCGGCCGGGCTGGCACCTTGAATGCTCAGCGATGGTCACCAAGTACCTGGGTACCGAGTTCGACATCCACGGCGGCGGCCTGGACCTGCGGTTCCCGCACCACGAAAACGAGATGGCCCAGTCGCAGGCCGCCGGCCACACGTTTGCCAGGTACTGGATGCACAACGGCATGGTCACTTTCGAGGGCGAGAAGATGTCCAAGTCGATCGGCAACACGGTGAGCCCGGCTGACATGCTCGAACTGGCCAGCCCCCGCGTGGTCAGGTACTACCTGGGGCAGGCGCACTACCGGTCGGTGCTCGACTACCGTCCCACCTCCCTGCAGGAAGCGGGCGCCGCCGTGGAGCGCATCGACGGGTTCCTGGCGAAGGCCGCCGCCCGGGAGTTCCCGAACGGGCTCGGGTTCGTTTCCCCCGGTGCACCGGAAGCCTTCAGCGCCGCAATGAACGACGACCTCAACGTGCCCCAGGCACTCGCGGTCCTCCACGACACCGTGAGGGCCGGTAACACTGCCCTGGCCGCCGGGGACAGCGAAGCCACCAGAACGGCGTTCGTCGATGTGATGACCATGACCGGAATTCTGGGACTCGACGATGTTCAGGACCCCGGCAAGGGCCCACGCAGTCCCGAGCACAAGGCGCTGGACACCCTCATCACATCGCAACTGCTGCAGCGAACGATTGCCCGCGAAACGAAGGACTGGGCGCAGGCCGACGCCATCCGCGACGCCCTCACCAGTGCTGGCATTGTCATCGAGGACACCGCCGACGGTGCCGCCTGGACCCTGAAAAACTGACCAATCGCTTCGTCTCCCGGGTGACGGTGAAGTCTGCGGCGTTCCCCGCGTAAACTGAGGTGACAAATCTTCTACCCAAAGGTGTTTTCCCCATGGCCACTCACGGACGTCCCGGCGCTGTGCGCAAGAGCAAGAAGGGCCCCTCGGGCGGAACCGGCGGCCTAGGACGCAAGGCGCTTGAGGGTAAAGGTCCCACCCCAAAAGCGGAGGACCGGCCTTACCATAAGGCTCACAAGAGCAAGCAGCTTGCCGAGCGCTCAGCAGCCAAGCACTCCGGCAGCCGCAATCCGGGGTCGGCCCGCAACGCACGCGGCAAGGGCACCGAGGAGATGGTCACCGGACGCAACGCCGTGGTCGAGTCGCTCCGCGCCGGCATCCCAGCCAAGGCATTGCACGTGGCCATCCGGATCGAGATGGACGAGCGCATCCGCGAATCGCTGAAGCTCGCCACCGAGCGCGGCATCCCGCTGATGGAAACCGGCAAGACCGAACTGGACCGGATGGCTGACGGATCAGTGCACCAGGGCATCATGCTCCAGATCCCACCCTACGAATACGCTGACGCAGTCGATCTGGCCACCGAGACCATCCAGAAATGGAAAAAGGGCCACATCAACAACGCACCGTTGTTCGTCGCCCTGGACGGCATCACCGACCCCCGCAACCTCGGCGCGATCATCAGGTCCCTCTCTGCGTTCAGCGGCCACGGCGTCATCGTTCCGGAGCGCCGCTCGGTGGGGATGACCGCATCAGCATGGAAGACCAGTGCTGGCGCCGCAGTGCGTGTGCCAGTGGCGAAGGCCGGAAACCTGAACTCAACCCTCAAGACGTTCAAAGAGAAGGGCATCTTTGTGTTGGGCCTCGACGGCGACGGCGACGTCTCCCTCCCGGATCTGACGCTTGGCCGCGAACCAGTGTGCCTGGTCGTCGGCTCCGAAGGTAAGGGCCTGTCACGGTTGGTGCGCGAGAACTGCGACCAGATCGTTTCAATCCCCATTGACTCGGCGATGGAATCGTTGAACGCCTCGATGGCTGTGGGCATCAGCCTGTACGAGATCTCGCGCCAGCGCTCCGCCTGACAGTCGCACGGACGGTATTCATAGATCATGAGCGTCTCCCTCGAAATCAGCCCTCCGTCCAGTGAGTTTCCCTTGGGCGTACACCGGTCCCGAGCGCCGCACAACCTGAACGTTGCGGTGTACGCGCCCGGCGTGTCAGCGCTTGCAGTGCACTTCCAGTCGCAGGACGGCAGCTGGCACGATGTCCCCCTGACCGATTACACCCACGGGGTGCACCACGGGGCAGTGGAGGGGCTCGCCGACTCTGTGAGATACGGTTTCTGGCCGGCCGGAACTGGCCAGCCGGAAACAGGTCAGCTGCTGCTGGATCCTTACGCCCGGGCCATCGACACCGTCGATACCGTCGATGGGCCGGTGTACTGGTCGGTCTACGTCGAGGACGGCGGATTCGACTGGGGTTCCTCGGCTCCACCGCGCACGCACTGGCGTGACACCGTGGTGTATGAGGCGCATGTCAAGGGGCTGACCCAGTTGCACCCAGACATTCCGGTCGAGCTCCGCGGCACCTATGCTGGCCTGGCACACCCGGTCATGATCGGCTACCTCAAGGCCCTAGGGATCACCGCAGTGGAACTGCTGCCGGTCCACTTCCATATCGACGAACCCCATCTGGGGCCCCTCGGGCTGACCAACTACTGGGGCTACAACACCCTCGGGTACTTCGCCCCGCACCCCTCCTACGCGACTGAGGCAGCCCGCAACGCCGGCCCACGGGCGGTCCAGGACGAGTTCAAGGGCATGGTCAAACTGCTCCACGAGGCTGGCCTCGAGGTCATCCTCGACGTGGTGTACAACCACACGGCCGAGGGTCCGCCAGACCTTCCGGCGCTGAGCTGGCGTGGACTGGGCGACGAGCAGTATTACCGGCACGGCGACCACGGCCGCTACCTGGACACCACGGGTTGCGGCAATACCCTGAATTTCGCGCACCCACGGGTCATCGCCCTGGCCCTGGACTCGTTGCGATACTGGGTGGAGGAATTCCACGTGGACGGATTTCGCTTCGACCTGGCAGTGTCGATGGCCCGGGACGAAACGCACACCTTCACCCCACGTCACCCCTTCCTGGTCGCTGTTGGCGCCGACCGCGCGCTGCGCGGTGTGAAGCTCATCGCCGAACCCTGGGATATTGGCATGGGCGGATGGCAGACCGGCAACTTCCCGCAGGGCTGGGCGGACTGGAATGACCGGTTCCGGGACACGGTCCGGGACTTCTGGCTCACCGACCAGGCCAGCCTGGCGGCGGGCGGCGCCGCCGGATCGGTGGCGCGCCTGGCTGGATGCCTGAGTGGATCGGCCGATGTGTTCGGGCCTTCAGGACGCACGTCCATTTCCAGCGTCAACCTGATCACCGCCCACGACGGGTTTACCCTCGCTGACCTCTCCTCGTACAGCCGCAAACACAATGAGGCCAACGGGGAGGAGAACCGTGACGGCCACAACGACAACCGCAGCTACAACCACGGCATGGAAGGCCCCACCGACCAGGAAGGCATCATTGCGGCGCGGGCCCAGACCTCCCGCAACCTGATGGCCACCCTCCTGTTGTCCCTCGGCGTCCCCATGATCACGGCCGGCGACGAGTTTGGGCGGTCCCAGCGCGGCAACAACAACGCCTACTGCCAGGACAACGAGCTGGCCTGGCTGCATTGGGGTCACGACGACGACGCACGCCACCTCCTCGACCACACGCGTTCCCTGCTCCGGATCCGTAAGGAGTTCCTGGCCCACCAGCCGCACAGCTATCCGGCCCGCGACGACAGCTCCTACCTGCACTGGTTCAACCCGGCCGGCACCACCATGACTGAGGAGCAGTGGCGTGACGAGGGTTCCCGGATCGTGCAGCTCCTCCTCGGCTCACCCAACGGCATCCTGGATGGCCTGGTGGTCATCAACGGCAGCAGGGATGACGCCAAGATCACCCTGCCAAGGCGGGAGTCACTCCAGGAGAGCGGGCTTCCCTCCATCACCAGGTTCGAGCTGCGCTACACCACCGCAGCGGACCAGGACCGTCGGCGCGGGGCGCAAATCGGCTCTGGGGAGACCGACGTCGTCCCCGCCAACTCGATCAGCGTCTACCGGGTCTAGCCGGCCACGCAAAAGCGGCAGCCACCCCAGGAAACTCTGGTGTGACTGCCGCTGATGCTAAGCAGGCGGTTAGCCTGCAAGCTGTGATTGCCCGAGCGGGCTGCTACGCGTTGGCGACCAGACCGAGCTCGGACTTCGACGCCAGGCTAACGTGCTTGGGCAGCACCCGCACCGTGTACCCGAAGGACCCCGAGTGGTCGATCGTGACGCCACCCGAGAACAGGTACCGTCCCGCGCCAAGGTTCTCGGACACGTCGAGGTCGGCCAGGGCCACCTCGCTGAGCTCGTCATTGTCCAGGGCCCGACCGTAAGCCACCTCGACGGCGACGTCGTCGGGGGATAGCGCGCCAAGCGAGACGTAGGCGTTGACCGTCAGCGGGTCCCCGATCTGTGGATCCTCGGCTACGCCAACCGAATCTACGTGCTCCACCTGGACAGCCGACCAACCGTCGTTGATCCGTGAACGCCAGGCGGCGGTGTGCTTGGCCGCCGTGTAGTCCGACTCAGCCGCCAGGCAACCGGCACGCCAGGCGGGCTGGTACAGGTGGCTGACGTAGTCCTGCAGCATCCGCTCAGCGGATACGGCCGGGCCAAGGTTGGCCATGGTGTGCTTGATCATGGCCACCCACTGGTGTGGCACCCCATCATGGGACAGCTCAGACGGTCCGGCAGCGCCGGCGCCCTCCGAACGCACCGTGCTGTAGAACCGGGGAGCCACCTGCTCCTCAAGAAGGTCATACAGGGCCGAGGCTTCAATGTCGTCGCGTTCCTCGGGGGACGCGTCGTTGTTCGCCGTGGGGATGGCCCAGCCGTTGTCGCCGTCGTACATTTCATCCCACCAGCCGTCAAGAACCGACAGGTTAAGGCCGCCGTTGATGGCCGACTTCATGCCCGACGTGCCGCAGGCCTCCAGCGGACGCAACGGGTTGTTCAACCAGACATCGCAGCCGGGGAACAGGGTGCGTGCCATGGCGATGTCGTAGTTCGGGAGGAACACGATCCGGTGCCGTACCTCCGGGTCGTCAGTGAACCGGACCAGATCCTGGATCATCCGCTTGCCCTGCTCATCAGCCGGGTGGGACTTGCCAGCGATGACCAGCTGGATGGGGTTGTCCGGGTGAAGCAGCAAGGCCTTGAGTCGAGCCGGGTCCCTGAGCATCAAGGTCAACCGCTTGTACGTGGGTACCCGGCGGGCAAAACCAATGGTCAGCACGTCAGGATCGAGTACGTTGTTGGTCCATGCCAGCTCGGCGTCGGCCGCGCCACGCTTCTTCCAGGAGGAGCGGAGCCGCTGACGGACGTCGTCGATCAGGTTCGAGCGCAGGCGGCGGCGGAGCGCCCAGATATCGGAGTCTTCCACGTCGTACACCTTGGACCACTGGGGATCCAGGACCGACTCGGCGCCGAAACGGTCCCGGGCGAAGTCTGCGATCAGCGGGTCAACCCAGGTGGGCACGTGCACACCGTTGGTGACCGACGAGATGGGGACCTCACTGGTGTCGAATCCTGGCCACAGCCCGGAGAACATGCCACGGGAGACCACGCCATGCAGTTTGGCGACGCCATTGGCGCGCTGTGCCAGGCGCAGGCCCATCACCGCCATGTTGAACTTGTTCGGATCGCCGTCAACGTAGTTCTCGGCCCCAAGGGTGAGGACCTTCGCCGTCGGAACCGACGGTGCCAGACCGGCGTCGAAGAAGTGCTCAATCTGGGATTTCTCGAACCGGTCGATTCCCGCGGGGACCGGGGTGTGCGTGGTGAACACCGTGCAGGACCGGCCCGCGGTGAGCGCTTCCTCCCAGCTCATCGGCGACGCGCTCGAGGGATCCATCAGTTCACGGATGCGCTCGATGCCGAGGAACCCGGCGTGACCCTCATTGGTGTGGAACACCTCGGGGGCCGGAGTGCCGGTCAGCCGTTCAAAGATACGCAGCGCTTTCACGCCACCCATGCCCAGCAGAAGTTCCTGCTGCAGACGCTGGTCGCCACCGCCGCCGTACAGCCGGTCGGTGACATTGCGGGCGGCCTCGTCATTGCCCGCGACATTGGAGTCAAGGAGCAGAAGCGGAACGCGGCCGATGTCGGCCCGCCAGATGTGGGCGATCAGCTGGCGTCCAGCGGGAAGCGGCAAGACTACCTTCGCCGGGGTGCCGTCCTCCTCGCGGAGCAGGGTCAACGGCAGGCCGTCAGGATCGAGGACCGGGTAGGTTTCCTGCTGCCACGCATCGCGGGACAGCGACTGCTTGAAGTAGCCGGCCTGGTAAAGGAGTCCGACGCCGATCAGGGGGACACCAAGATCCGAGGCTGCTTTGAGGTGGTCGCCGGCGAGGATGCCGAGGCCACCTGAGTACTGGGGGAGGACGGCGCTGATGCCGTACTCGGGGGAGAAATAGGCGATGGACCGGGGCGCGTCGGCGCCGAGCGACTGGTACCAGCGGGGTTCGGAAAGGTACTGGTCCAGGTCGTCGCCGAGTTCCTGGATCCTCGCGACGAGACGCTCGTTGTCGGCGAGTTGGCTGAGCTGCTCACGGGTCACCGAGCCGAGGAAAGCGACGGGGTCCTGGCCGCTTGCCTCCCAGGCTGCTGGGTCAAGATCGTGGAATAAGCGGGTGGTCGGAAGATGCCACGACCAGCGCAAGTTGCCTGCCAGCTTGCCCAACGGGGCGATGCTTTCAGGGAGGACGGTACGGACTGTAAATCTGCGGATTGCCTTCACCCGGGAAAGGCTAGCGTATTTTTCCCGGCGTAGGACCGCTGGAGGGTTCCGATGAGAGCAAGTGAGAGTAAACGTTTGCGTTGAGCCCCAACTCGACTGCAAAAAGCACTGATGTTACGTCCGCGCGCCTTAGCAATCTGGGCAAATACTCGCTAACGTCTAACGTGTGACGACTTCAATAGAGCCACCACGTAAGGGACGCACCGCCAGGAAGCCGATAGACAGGGCTGATCTGCGGTACGGACGAATTCCAATTACCAATATTTCTCCGGTTGTCGATGGTGGGGCCTTCCCCTCCAAAGCGATCCCTGGATCAGATATTGCGGTGGGCGCTACAGTCTTCCGGGAAGGGCACGACCAGCTTGGGGTATCAGCGGTCCTGCTCTCCGGTAAAGGCAAGGAAGTCCAGCGGGTGCGCTTGGCGCCGGTGGGCCAGGGGCTGGACCGGTATGAAGGTCTCCTCCGCCCCCCAGCTGTCGGCAACTACACCTTCGTCATCGAAGGGTGGGGTGACCTGTACGGCACCTGGCACCACAACGCTGAGGTGAAGATCGCGGCTGGAGTCGACGTCGAGCTGATGCTCGCCGAGGGCGCAGCCCTGTTCACTAACGCTGCGACGACCCGTAAGAGGAAGGACGCGGTGGTCTTCACCGAGGCCGCACGGGTCCTCGCCGACACTGAGCTCCCGATCGACGAGCGGCTTGCCGCAGGTGAGTCGGCGGCTATCCTCGCGGCCATCAGCCGGGAGCCCCTGCGTGACCTGGTGACCGTATCCCAGCCTTATCCGATCAAGGTCGAACGCGAACTTGCGGGACGTGCATCCTGGTACGAGTTCTTCCCCCGGTCCGAAGGCGCCACCTACGAGCCGGGGTCGGGCGCGTGGACCTCCGGCACCTTCGTCACCGCAGCCGACCGGCTACCCGCGGTCGCTGACATGGGATTCGACGTCGTCTACCTCCCGCCCATCCACCCGATCGGGCGCACCCACCGTAAGGGGCCCAACAACACACTGACGGCTGGCCCCGAGGACCCGGGGTCGCCCTGGGCTATCGGCGCCGCTGAAGGTGGCCACGACGCGATCCACCCCGACCTCGGCACCTTCGATGACTTCGACGTCTTCGTGGCGCGGGCCAACGAACTGAACCTTGAAATTGCGCTGGACCTGGCGCTTCAGGCTTCCCCTGACCATCCCTGGGTCACTTCACACCCAGAATGGTTCACCACCCGGGTGGATGGGTCGATTGCCTACGCGGAGAACCCTCCGAAGAAGTACCAGGACATCTACCCGATCAACTTCGACAACGATCCCGATGGCCTCTCCCGCGAAGTCCTCAGGATCGTCCTGCTGTGGATCAGCCACGGGGTGAAGATTTTCCGCGTCGACAACCCGCACACCAAACCGGTGGTGTTCTGGGAATGGCTGATCCGCGAAGTCAACCGGAAGCATCCCGACGTCGTTTTCCTCGCCGAGGCTTTCACCCGCCCGCCGATGATGCACGCCCTGGGCCGTGCCGGCTTCCAGCAGTCCTACACCTACTTCACCTGGCGCAACACCAAAACTGAGCTCGAAGAGTATTTCACCGAAGTCAGTAAGGTCAGCGCGCCATATTTCCGCCCCAACTTTTTCGTCAACACCCCCGATATCCTCACCGAGTTCCTTCAGTACGGCGGACCTGCGGGCTTCAAGATCCGGGCGGCCCTGGCAGCGATGGCCAGCCCACTCTGGGGTGTCTACGCCGGATACGAACTGTTTGAACACGTGGCCAGGCCCGGTGCCGAGGAGTCGATCGACAACGAGAAATTCGAGTATCGACCCCGCGACTTCAAGCGCGCCGAAGCCGAAGGCAGGAGTCTGGCGCCGTACCTCACCAGGCTGAACCACATCCGACGGGACCACCCGGCGTTGGGCGATCTCGAGAACCTGACCATTCACCACAGCTCGGACACGGAAACCCTGGTGTTCTCCAAGCACAAGGAGAACGTCGGCGGCGACAGTACAGTCAAAGACACCATCATCGTGGTGGTGAATCTTGACCCGCACGGGGCCAGGGAAAGTACAGTCTCCCTGAACCTCGATGCGCTGTCCCTCGATCCCGAGGACTGCAATGAGGACGGTACCTTCTGGGTGGACGATCTCATCACCGGCCAGAGTTGGGTCTGGGGCACCCACAACTACGTCAGGCTGGATCCGCATGTGGAACCAGCACACATCCTTTACCTCAGGAGGAAGCCCTAGTGGCCAACCCGTTTCAACTCAACGCACCCGGTCTCGCGCATGACCCACACTGGTACCGCAAGGCCGTATTTTACGAAGTTCTGGTGCGCGGGTTCGCGGATGCGAACGGCGATGGCTCTGGCGATTTCTCCGGACTGATCGACAAACTGGATTATCTGCAGTGGCTTGGCGTCGATTGCCTGTGGCTGCCACCGTTCTTCAAGTCGCCCCTGCGCGACGGTGGCTACGACATCGCCGACTACTACAACGTCCTCGATGAGTTCGGCACCATCAGTGATTTCAAGCGTCTGGTCGCCGAGGCACACGCCCGCGGCGTCCGCGTCATCATCGACCTGCCGCTGAACCACACCTCGGACAAGCACCACTGGTTCGAGGAGTCCCGAAACGACCCCGACGGCCCCTACGGCGACTTCTACGTCTGGAGCGACACCGACGAGAAGTACGAGGACGCGCGGATCATCTTCGTGGATACCGAGGAGTCCAACTGGACCTTCGACCCCGTCCGCCGGCAGTTCTTCTGGCACCGGTTCTTCTCCCACCAGCCGGACCTGAACTTCGAAAACCCCAAGGTTATTGAAGCGCTCTTCGACGTGGTGAAGTTCTGGCTGGACCAGGGCATTGATGGTTTCCGCGCGGATGCCATCCCTTACCTCTTCGAGGAGGAAGGGACCAACTGCGAGAACCTGCCGCAGACCCACGCCTTCCTCAAGGACCTGCGCACCATGGTCGACGAGAACTATCCCGGCCGGATCATCGTCGCCGAAGCAAACCAGCTGCCCGAGGAGGTTGTCGAGTACTTCGGCGACGCCGAGGGGCCGGAATGCCACATGTGCTTCCACTTCCCGATCATGCCCAAGCTCTTCTACGCCCTGCGGGACCAGAAGGCCGGACCAATCATCGAGACGATGGCCGAAACGCCGAACATTCCCGCTGGCGCCCAGTGGGGTACCTTCCTCAGGAATCATGACGAGCTCACCCTCGAAATGGTCACCAACGAGGAACGCGAAGCGATGCTCGGTTGGTACGCGCCGGACTCAAGGATGCGCGCCAACGTCGGTATCCGCCGTCGTCTGTCGCCGCTCCTGGACAACTCGCGGGCCGAAGTTGAACTGATTCACGCACTGCTGCTGTCCCTGCCTGGCAGCCCGTTCCTCTACTACGGGGATGAAATCGGGATGGGCGACAACATCTGGCTTGACGATCGTGACGCGTCGCGGACCCCCATGCAATGGAACCCCGACCGTAACGCCGGGTTCTCGACGGCTGACCCCGGGAAGCTCTACCTCCCCGTCGTCCAGTCGCTGGTCTACCACTACAACCACGTCAACGTTGAGGCACAGCTGGCCAGTTCAAGCTCGCTGCTGCACTGGATGCGCCAGATGCTTGCAGTGCGCCGGACCCGCCCGGCCTTCGGCCTGGGTTCGTACCGCAACGTGCCCACCGAAGCTGAGTCGGTGCTGGCCTTCATCCGTGAGGTGGAGGTCGATAATGCCGAAGGCGAGCAGCCAGAGGTGCTGTTGTGCGTGTTCAACCTGTCGCAACACCCGGTTGCCGCGCAGCTGAACCTGCCGGAATATGCCGGACGGGGTCTGCGGGACCTCTTCGGTGGCACGCCGTTCCCGACCTTCGGCGACGACGGTGCACTCACCCTGACGCTCGGAAGCCACGATTTCTACTGGCTCCGTCTCCGCTCAGCCAGCTCAAACACTGCTTCACCGCTTACTGAAGCCCTGCCAATAATTCAAGCCCCGGAGGCCGTAAAGTAATGCCCAAACTGACGCCGACCTTTCCAGAACTCCTCACTTCATGGCTACCGAATCAGCGGTGGTTCCCTGCCAGAGGCCGCGAGTTTGAACTTCGAAGGGTCGGCGGCATCCGGCTGGAGGATCCAGCCGGTGCGGTGGGCCTTGACGTTCACCTGATTGCCGTCGATTCCGGCCACCGGAGGGACATCGTCCAGATCCCGTTGAGCTACCGCGACGCACCCTTGAAAGGCGCGGAAGATGCGCTGATCGGCGAGGCGGAGCACACCGAATTGGGGCACCGCTGGATCTACGACGCCACCCATGACCCGGTATTCGTGACGGCCTGGGTTGAATTGATGCGCTCGGGCGGTGTCACCGAGGACGGCCGGACCAGGGGTTACCCGATGGAATCGTTCGCCTCGGCTAAACGGTTCGACAAGCCACTTCCGCTGACCGTTCTCAAGGGCGAACAATCAAACACCTCTGTCGTGGTGCGTACGCCGGCCGGCTCGATGATCGTGAAATTCTTCCGGGTGCTGGCACCGGGGGAAAGCCCCGACGTTCAGGTCAGCGCCAAGCTCACCGATGCCGGATCCGTCGATGTGCCCACCACGTTCGGGTGGGTCACCGGCAGCTGGGAGGACACGGGAGCCGGGGAGAAGCAGTGGTTGACCGGTCACCTCAGCGTCCTGCGGGATTTCATCGACAACAGCACCGACGCCTGGCGGACCGCCTCGGTTGCGGCCGCTTCGAACACCGATTTCACTGCGGAGGCGTCCGAACTGGGCCGGGTGACCGGGCGTATCCACGCGCAGTTGGCCGCTGCGTTCGGAAGCCGGGCAGCAAGCGACGTCGAACGCGGCGAATTCATCGAGACCCTGGTGCAGCGCATCGAATGGGCCTGGCAGGAAGCACACGACGTCGTTGGGCCGCTCGAGTCCGAGGTGGCCAAGGTTATTGAGCGGGTCCGCAGTGTGCAGACGCTCCCCGATCTTCAGCGCATCCACGCCGACTACCATCTGGGACAGGTTCTCAACGCACCTGACGGGTCTTGGCTGGTGCTCGACTTTGAGGGCGAACCACTGCGTCCCGCCGCGGAGCGCAGCGTCCCCGATGTGGTGCTGCGCGACGTCGTCGGGATGATGCGTTCGCTCGAGTATGCCGGTGCGGCAGCAGCCCATGGCAACGACGCCGCGACCGCCGACGCCGACCAGTGGACCGCGGCCGCGGGTGCCGCTTTCGCGGCTGGTTATCAGGACCAGACCGGGACGCTGGTTGACCCAGCAGATCCGCTCTTCCTCGCACTGTGGCTGGATAAGGCCCTGTACGAAGTGGTCTACGAGCTACGCAACCGGCCGGACTGGGTCGACATCCCGGTCCGTGACGTGCGCCGCGCCCTGACCGGGTCCACCAGCGCCACGCAGGAAACGCCATCATCTGCCGTTTCGCCGCCGCTAACCGCGGGGCCCGTGGACCCGGTAGTGGCCGTCGACGCCGTCGTTGGTTCTGATCCAGTCTTTAGTTCTGACACGGTCGCCGGTACGGACGCCGTCACCACCTCACCGGGGCGGATCGAACATTCAATCGACATCCTGCAACCAGTGTCGGAGGGCCGCTACCACCAGCCGCATGCTGTGCTGGGCGCACACCTCGACGGGCACGGGCTGGTCACTATCCGCACCCTCCGACGTCTCGCGCAGCGCGTCACCGTGGTGACCGGCAGCGGTCGCGTCGAATTGGAGCATGAACACAACGGCATCTGGGTTGGCACCCTTGCAGCGGAGATCGCCGGGCACGTCCCGGACTACCGCCTCGAAGTGACGTACGACGGTGAGCCGCAGATTGTCGATGATCCGTACCGGTTCCTCCCCACGCTGGGCGAAATCGACATGCACCTCCTGGCGGAGGGGCGGCACGAAACGCTGTGGACTGCGCTCGGCGCGCACGTCCGCCACTACACATCCGTGCTGGGCGACATCAATGGCGTCAGCTTCGCCGTTTGGGCGCCCAATGCCCAGGCCGTTCGCGTCAAAGCGGACTTCAATGGGTGGGACGGCTCAATCAACGCGATGCGTGCGCTGGGCAGTTCGGGGTTCTGGGAGATCTTCATTCCCGGGGCTGTCGCGGGTTCGCGGTACAAGTTCGAAATCCTCGGCAGCGACGGGCATTGGCGTGAGAAGGCCGACCCGATGGCCCGCGGTACCGAAATCCCGCCCCTCACCGGCTCGCGTGTGGTCGAGTCGAGGTACACCTTCCAGGACGACGAATGGATGACCGCGCGGGCTGCAGCAGATCCGCACAACGGTCCCATGAGCGTCTACGAGGTGCACCTTGGTTCCTGGCGGGTGGGTCTTGACTACCGGGAATTGGCCGAGCAGCTCACCGAGTATGTTCAGTGGCAGGGCTTCACCCACGTTGAAATGATGCCCGTCGCCGAACACCCCTTCGGTGGCTCCTGGGGTTACCAGGTGACCTCGTACTATGCGCCGACGTCGCGCTTCGGTCACCCCGACGACTTCAAGTACCTGGTGGATAAACTGCACCAGGCCGGGATCGGCGTCATCATGGACTGGGTTCCAGCGCACTTCCCCAAGGATGAGTTCGCGTTGGCGAAGTTCGACGGCGGGACCCTTTACGAGCACGGCGATCCCTTCCTTGGTGAGCACCCCGATTGGGGAACCCTGATCTTCGACTTCGGTCGTCGCGAAGTACGGAACTTCCTGGTCGCCAATGCCCTCTACTGGCTAGAGGAATTCCACATTGACGGGCTGCGCGTGGACGCCGTCGCATCGATGCTTTATCTGGACTACTCCCGCGAAGAAGGCCAATGGACGCCGAACCGTCTGGGTGGCAGGGAAAACCTTGAAGCGATTGACTTCCTTCAGGAGGTCAATGCAACCGCCTACAAGCGGGTGCCTGGCGTCGTGATGATCGCGGAGGAATCGACGTCCTTCCCCGGGGTCACCCGCGCCACCAGCGGAGGCGGCCTCGGATTCGGGCTGAAGTGGAACATGGGCTGGATGAATGACTCGTTGGAGTACATGGCTGAAGACCCGGTAAACCGTGGCTACCACCACGGCAAGGCCACCTTCTCCATGGTGTATGCCTACACCGAGAACTTCCTGCTGCCGATCAGCCATGACGAAGTTGTGCACGGCAAGGGATCGCTGCTGCGGAAGATGCCGGGTGACCGGTGGCAGCAGCTCGCCAGCGTGCGCGCCTACCTGGCGTTCCAGTGGGCGCACCCCGGTAAGCAGCTGATCTTCATGGGCACTGAGTACGCCCAGGAATCTGAGTGGTCGGAGCAGTACGGTCTCGATTGGTGGCTTTCGGACACCCCTGCGCACAAGGGCGTCCAACATTTGGTGCGGTCCCTGAACGGGATCTATCGAAACACGCCGGCGCTATATGTCCGGGACAACGATCCGTCAGGGTTCCAGTGGATTGATGAGAACGACGGCGCCCGCAACACCCTGTCCTTCATCCGCTGGGATGGCCAAGGCAATCCGCTGGTTTGCATTGCTAACTTCGCCGGAGCGCCCCATGAAGGATTCAGGGTGGGGCTGCCCTGGTCGGGGGACTGGGAAGAGGTGCTCAACACGGATGCTGAAGAGTTTGGCGGTTCAGGTGTTGGCAACCTTGGCGGAGTAACAGCTGTCGAAGGACCATGCAGCGGGCAGCCTGCTTATGCTGACCTGCGGGTTCCACCGTTGGGCGTCGTGTATTTGGCTCCAAAAAAGCCTTAGATCCGCGCGGGGCCGGGCATTTTGCACCCGGCCCCGAGGGCGATTTACAACTTCGGCAGAAGGGTGCTAGAGTTTATATCCGCGCTGGTCGAGGGAATTGACCGGCTGACAACCACCAGAACTACGGTTCGTCTCTAGCGCAGTATGGCTCAGGGATTGGAAGATCAGCCGATTTGACCTGAAGATGATCAGCCGGTAAGTTTGAAAAGTTGCTCCGGAGCGATGATGGAACTGTTTGGTTCTGTTTGGTGCCGGGTGTGTCTGTTGTTTGAGAACTCAATAGTGTGCCATGTTTGTTGATACCGATTGTTTTATTGATTGGTTGAATTTGGCTGCATGATGCCACCCCGTGGTGTTGTGTGGTTGTTTTTGGCTGGTTTCGAATTTTGCGCGTGCCTGTTTACTGGTTTTTCCTGGTGGTGGGTGCGTGTCTGTAATGCATTTACGGAGAGTTTGATCCTGGCTCAGGATGAACGCTGGCGGCGTGCTTAACACATGCAAGTCGAACGATGATCCCAGCTTGCTGGGGGATTAGTGGCGAACGGGTGAGTAACACGTGAGTAACCTGCCCTTGACTCTGGGATAAGCCTGGGAAACCGGGTCTAATACTGGATATGACCTTCTGGCGCATGCCATGTTGGTGGAAAGCTTTATTGCGGTTTTGGATGGACTCGCGGCCTATCAGCTTGTTGGTGGGGTAATGGCCTACCAAGGCGACGACGGGTAGCCGGCCTGAGAGGGTGGACGGCCACACTGGGACTGAGACACGGCCCAGACTCCTACGGGAGGCAGCAGTGGGGAATATTGCACAATGGGCGCAAGCCTGATGCAGCGACGCCGCGTGGGGGATGAAGGCCTTCGGGTTGTAAACCTCTTTCAGTAGGGAAGAAGCGAAAGTGACGGTACCTGCAGAAGAAGCGCCGGCTAACTACGTGCCAGCAGCCGCGGTAATACGTAGGGCGCAAGCGTTATCCGGAATTATTGGGCGTAAAGAGCTCGTAGGCGGTTTGTCGCGTCTGCCGTGAAAGTCCGGGGCTTAACTCCGGATCTGCGGTGGGTACGGGCAGACTAGAGTGATGTAGGGGAGACTGGAATTCCTGGTGTAGCGGTGAAATGCGCAGATATCAGGAGGAACACCGATGGCGAAGGCAGGTCTCTGGGCATTAACTGACGCTGAGGAGCGAAAGCATGGGGAGCGAACAGGATTAGATACCCTGGTAGTCCATGCCGTAAACGTTGGGCACTAGGTGTGGGGGACATTCCACGTTTTCCGCGCCGTAGCTAACGCATTAAGTGCCCCGCCTGGGGAGTACGGCCGCAAGGCTAAAACTCAAAGGAATTGACGGGGGCCCGCACAAGCGGCGGAGCATGCGGATTAATTCGATGCAACGCGAAGAACCTTACCAAGGCTTGACATGAACTGGAACAGCGCAGAGATGTGTTGGCCGCTTGCGGCCGGTTTACAGGTGGTGCATGGTTGTCGTCAGCTCGTGTCGTGAGATGTTGGGTTAAGTCCCGCAACGAGCGCAACCCTCGTTCTATGTTGCCAGCGCGTTATGGCGGGGACTCATAGGAGACTGCCGGGGTCAACTCGGAGGAAGGTGGGGACGACGTCAAATCATCATGCCCCTTATGTCTTGGGCTTCACGCATGCTACAATGGCCGGTACAAAGGGTTGCGATACTGTGAGGTGGAGCTAATCCCAAAAAGCCGGTCTCAGTTCGGATTGAGGTCTGCAACTCGACCTCATGAAGTCGGAGTCGCTAGTAATCGCAGATCAGCAACGCTGCGGTGAATACGTTCCCGGGCCTTGTACACACCGCCCGTCAAGTCACGAAAGTTGGTAACACCCGAAGCCGGTGGCCTAACCCCCTTGTGGGGAGGGAGCTGTCGAAGGTGGGACCGGCGATTGGGACTAAGTCGTAACAAGGTAGCCGTACCGGAAGGTGCGGCTGGATCACCTCCTTTCTAAGGAGCACCTCGAATGACGCGCCGATCCTGTGTGGTTGGTGTGGGGTTCGTAGGAGTATGGCCTATTGCGCGGGCGTTTGTTCCGCGGTGGGCTGCTCAAGGGTGGAATATCAATGGATAGGTGCCTGGTGGCGCTGGCTGGTTGCAGAGTACGATCGCCTTTTGGTGGTGTGGAAATGGTTCTGGTTGGTGGTGATTGGGTTATCGTATGGCACACTGTTGGGTCCTGAAATAACAGGGCTCTGATTGTCGTGGACAAGTGTTCTGCTGGTTTGGTGCGTCGTTGTGGCGTGTCGGGTTGGTGGGGTGTTGTTTGTGGGGGTTGGGGTGCTGGGGTTTCTGGTTTTTCCCTGCCATGGCAGCGGGATCCTCGTGTTTGGGGGTTTTGGTTGGTGGTGTGGGGTTGTTGGTTGAGAACTGCATAGTGGACGAGAGCATCTTAAAAATAAGAAGCAATTTCAAAAAATCTTGGTTTCAGACTTTTAGTTTGATGCCATGGTTTTCTCGATATGTTTTTTGATCTTTTGTGGTCAAGTTTTTAAGGGCACACGGTGGATGCCTTGGCATCAAGAGCCGAAGAAGGACGTGGGAATCTGCGATAAGCCTGGGGGAGTCGATAACCGGACTGTGAGCCCAGGATTTCCGAATGGGGAAACCCCGCCTGGCCAGCGATGGACCGGGTGACCCGCATCTGAACACATAGGGTGCGTGGAGGGAACGTGGGGAAGTGAAACATCTCAGTACCCACAGGAAGAGAAAACAATAGTGATTCCGTTAGTAGTGGCGAGCGAACGCGGATGAGGCTAAACCAGTGGTGTGTGATAGCCGGCGGGCGTTGCATCACTGGGGTTGCGGGACTTTCCGTTCTGATTCTGCCGGATCAGTGAAATGAGTGCAGGCGTATAGGTGAACGGTCTTGAAAGGCCGGCCGGAGAGGGTGTAAGTCCCGTAACCGTAATGCGTGCTGCCGTTTGGAGAGTATCCCAAGTAGTACGGGGCCCGAGAAATCCCGTGCGAATCTGCCAGGACCACCTGGTAAGCCTAAATACTCCTTGATGACCGATAGCGGACAAGTACCGTGAGGGAAAGGTGAAAAGTACCCCGGGAGGGGAGTGAAACAGTACCTGAAACCGTGTGCCTACAATCCGTCAGAGCGTTGCCATCCTTTCGGGGGTGGTGGTGTGATGGCGTGCCTTTTGAAGAATGAGCCTGCGAGTTAGTGTTACGTCGCGAGGTTAACCCGTGTGGGGAAGCCGTAGCGAAAGCGAGTCTGAATAGGGCGAGTGAGTGGCGTGATCTAGACCCGAAGCGAAGTGATCTACCCATGGCCAGGTTGAAGCGACGGTAAGACGTCGTGGAGGACCGAACCCACTTCAGTTGAAAATGGAGGGGATGAGCTGTGGGTAGGGGTGAAAGGCCAATCAAACTTCGTGATAGCTGGTTCTCCCCGAAATGCATTTAGGTGCAGCGTTGCGTGTTTCTTACCGGAGGTAGAGCTACTGGATGGCTAATGGGCCCTACAAGGTTACTGACGTCAGCCAAACTCCGAATGCCGGTAAGTGAGAGCGCAGCAGTGAGACTGTGGGGGATAAGCTTCATAGTCGAGAGGGAAACAGCCCAGACCACCAACTAAGGCCCCTAAGCGTGTGCTAAGTGGGAAAGGATGTGGAGTTGCGAAGACAACCAGGAGGTTGGCTTAGAAGCAGCCATCCTTGAAAGAGTGCGTAATAGCTCACTGGTCAAGTGATTCCGCGCCGACAATGTAGCGGGGCTCAAGTACACCGCCGAAGTTGTGGATTTCAGATATTAGCTAAGCCGGAGACTTGTTCTCCTGAGTTCAGGCGTCTGGAGTGGTAGGGGAGCGTCGTGTGGGCGGTGAAGTCGCGGTGTAAACCAGCGGTGGAGCCTACACGAGTGAGAATGCAGGCATGAGTAGCGAAAGACGGGTGAGAAACCCGTCCGCCGAATGATCAAGGGTTCCAGGGTCAAGCTAATCTGCCCTGGGTAAGTCGGGACCTAAGGCGAGGCCGACAGGCGTAGTCGATGGACAACGGGTTGATATTCCCGTACCGGCGAAAAACCGCCCATACTGAGCAGGGGATACTAACCGCCCAATACCTGACCGCCCACCCTTCGGGGTGACGTGGTTTTTGGTGGAGCGCGGGACCTGATCCTGGGAGGTAAGCGTATTAACAGGTGTGACGCAGGAAGGTAGCCGGGCCGGGCGATGGTTGCCCCGGTCTAAGGATGTAGGAGGGACCATAGGCAAATCCGTGGTCCTGGTTTTGATACCGTCTCTGAGACCCGATGGGCCCCGTTATGCGGGGATCCGGTGATCCTATGCTGCCTAGAAAAGCATCGGCGCGAGGTTTTAGCCGCCCGTACCCCAAACCGACACAGGTGATCAGGTAGAGAATACTAAGGCGATCGAGAGAATTATGGTTAAGGAACTCGGCAAAATGCCCCCGTAACTTCGGGAGAAGGGGGGCCTCACCCGTGACCAACACTTGCTGTTGTGAGCGTTGTGGGGCCGCAGAGACCAGGGGGAAGCGACTGTTTACTAAAAACACAGGTCCGTGCGAAGTCGCAAGACGATGTATACGGACTGACTCCTGCCCGGTGCTGGAAGGTTAAGAGGACCGGTTAGTGCCCTTCGGGGTGCGAAGCTGGGAATTTAAGCCCCAGTAAACGGCGGTGGTAACTATAACCATCCTAAGGTAGCGAAATTCCTTGTCGGGTAAGTTCCGACCTGCACGAATGGAGTAACGACTTCCCCGCTGTCTCAACCATAAGCTCGGCGAAATTGCACTACGAGTAAAGATGCTCGTTACGCGCAGCAGGACGGAAAGACCCCGAGACCTTCACTATAGTTTGGTATTGGTGTTCGGTGTGGCTTGTGTAGGATAGGTGGGAGACTGTGAACCCTGGACGCTAGTTCAGGGGGAGTCATCGTTGAAATACCACTCTGGTCATACTGGATATCTAACTTCGGCCCGTAATCCGGGTCAGGGACAGTGCCTGATGGGTAGTTTAACTGGGGCGGTTGCCTCCTAAAAAGTAACGGAGGCGCCCAAAGGTTCCCTCAGCCTGGTTGGCAATCAGGTGTCGAGTGTAAGTGCACAAGGGAGCTTGACTGTGAGAGAGACATCTCAAGCAGGGACGAAAGTCGGGACTAGTGATCCGGCGGTACATTGTGGAATGGCCGTCGCTCAACGGATAAAAGGTACCTCGGGGATAACAGGCTGATCTTGCCCAAGAGTCCATATCGACGGCATGGTTTGGCACCTCGATGTCGGCTCGTCGCATCCTGGGGCTGGAGTAGGTCCCAAGGGTTGGGCTGTTCGCCCATTAAAGCGGTACGCGAGCTGGGTTTAGAACGTCGTGAGACAGTTCGGTCCCTATCCGCTGCGCGCGCAGGAAATTTGAGAAGGGCTGTCCTTAGTACGAGAGGACCGGGACGGACGAACCTCTGGTGTGTCAGTTGTACTGCCAAGTGCACCGCTGATTAGCTACGTTCGGATGGGATAACCGCTGAAAGCATCTAAGCGGGAAGCCTGCTTCGAGATGAGATTTCCATACACATTTGTGTGAGAGGCCCCCAGCCAGACCACTGGGTTGATAGGCCGGACGTGGAAGCAAGGACTAACGACTTGTGAAGCTGACCGGTACTAATAAGCCGATAACTTACACCACACACACCACCCGTGAACGGCATCAAAAGACGTTCACACCAAGGATGGTGTAAAGATATGCTGCTTTCGTCCACTATGCGGTTCCCAACCAACAACAGGAACCAAAAAACACAACACAATACAGGTATATACTGTTCAAGTTGTAACCAAAAAAACTTCCCACCCCACACGGCTCACACAGCCAGTGCAGGGGAACGGGTAAAAGGGTTACGGCGGTCACAGCGTGGGGGAAACGCCCGGTCCCATTCCGAACCCGGAAGCTAAGACCCACAGCGCCGATGGTACTGCACCCGAGAGAGTGTGGGAGAGTAGGACACCGCCGGACAACCATTAGACGAAAGGCCCCACCACCGGTGGGGCCTTTCGCACTTAACCCACCACACCCCAAACAC